>JAFUCM010000027.1 GCA_017459675.1 Eubacterium sp. | reverse complement strand
TTTCCGCTCTATGCGTGTGCCAAGGAAGTAGTCCGTCAGTACCGTAAACCGCTGGAAGCGCTGAATCTCACCTATACGCAGTACGTGGTGATGATGGTACTCTGGGAGTTCGGCAGCATGACAGAGGGAGAACTCGGCCGGAAGGTACATCTGGATTCGGGAACGCTGACACCGCTTCTGAAGCGGCTGGAAAAGCAGGGGCTGATTGACCGGATCCGCCCGGAAAGCAATGAGCGGAAGCTTCTGATCTCTCTGACGGATGCGGGAGAAGCACTGAAGGAACAGGCCCTGTCAGTTCCCTGCGCAATGGAAGGGTGTCTGAATCTGCCGCAGGAGGAAATGATTCAGCTCAAAGCGCTGCTGGATAAGGCGCTTGGCAGAATGGAATAGAGAGAGCTGCAGGCTGCAGCCCGCGGGAATATAAAATGCCCCGGATAATTAATTTGCGATCTTCCGGAGGCGCAGCTCGGCACCCCCACTGAGTTGAACAACGATTCGTTAATACAGTAAAGCAACACGCTGGCGCAATCCGGCGTGTTTTTTGCGTGCAGAGAACGTAAATGTCTGCTATGATAATCAATGACGAAAAAGGGAAGTATCGGCATTGGAAGGATGCTGCAGGAAGGAACAAAATAATGAATCATGTGAAAAAACCCTGCCGCCTGATCGCGCTGGATATGGACGGGACACTGCTGCGGGATGATAAATCCGTTGATCCCGGGACGATCCGGGACATTGAAGCAGCTGCTTCTGCCGGCATCGAGGTGGTGTATTCTTCCGGGCGTGCTGTTGCGGAACTGCTTCCCTATGTGCATGTACTGCCGTCCATCCGGTACGGCGTCTGCATGAGCGGTGCGCTGGTTTATGATTTCCGGGAATGCCGTCCGGTTTATCGGAAAGCGGTCGAACAGAAATATGTGATGCAGATTGCGGCCGAGGCGGCCGGGGCAGATGCCATGCTCCAGCTGCTGACAGAAGGCGGCGCATATGTCAGTGCAGAACAGGTGACACATATGGAGGATTTCCATATGGAACAGTATCAGGCACTGTACCGGGAGGTTGCCACGCTGGAAGCAGATATGATGCAGACGGCCGCAAGGCTCCCGTATGTCGAGAAGGTCAATGTTTTTTACAGAACTGCCGCTGACCGGGCGCGTGGATATGAAGCGCTGAAAGAACTGCCATTGACATTTGCATTTGCAGAAGAAACGTCTCTGGAGATGAACGCGGAAGGTGTCACGAAAGCAGCCGGTCTTCGCACACTGACAGACCATCTTGGCATCACGATGGATGAGACCGTTGGCATCGGCGACGGAGAAAATGACCGCGCCATGCTGGAGGCGGTCGGCCTGTCAATCGCCATGGGAAATGCATCAGAAGCAATCCGGGAAATCTGTGATTTCGTGACGGATGACAATGAACACAACGGCGTGGGGAAGGCGATCCGGAAGTGGTGTATGTAAAGGAGAACGCAGAATGAAGAGACCGGAACCGATTATGGATTCTTCCGGATTTGTCATGCTGGCGGATTACGTGCCGCACAGTGTACAGGAGATCCGGTATCATTCCACCTACAATTTCATCGGCGAACGTGTGGACGGGTATGAAGAGCCGTGCGCATTTCTTACGCTGGATGCAGCGCGTGCGCTGAAGTCGGCGAGCAATGAACTTTATGTCATGGGGTATGTGCTGAAGATCTTTGACGCCTACCGGCCTGCCCGTGCGGTCAGGCATTTTGTTTTCTGGGGAATCGAGGACCAGGATATCCGCATGAAACCGTATTTTTATCCGGATCTGGAAAAGCAGGAGCTGTTTATGCGCGGCTATATTGCAAAAAATTCCACCCACAGCAGGGGGAGCACGGTGGATCTCACGCTGCTGGATATGAAGACCGGCAAGGAAGTGGATATGGGAAGCCCCTTTGATTTCTTTGGGGAAATCTCGCACCCGGGGTATCAGGGGGTAACAGAAGCGCAATTTGAGAACAGAATGACGCTGCAGCGTATTATGAAGCGGAACGGGTTCCGGCCGCTGGACTGTGAGTGGTGGCATTTTACACTGGAGGAGGAGCCGTACCCGGACACGTATTTTGATTTCCCGGTCTGTGCGGCCTCGCTGCGGCGATACTATTAAAAGTTGGACATCTGTTGGACGCTCCGTGGCATGATTCAGATAACAAACAAAGGAGAATATATGCAAATCCTATACGTTGAAAATGATGAAGCGGTTTTGGAACAGACAGCGGAAATGTGTCTGGAGCTTGCACAGGTAGAAGGAATCGAGGCTTTCACAGAACAGGAAGAAGTGCTCGAATGGCTGGAGGACAAGGAAAATCAGGCAGATCTGGCGCTGCTTACGATCGACATGCCCCGGCTGAACGGTCTGGAACTGGCAGAGAAGATTCAGCTCAAACGGCCGGATATGAAGATTGTATTTCTTGCAGAAAGCGGTGAATATGCAGTGGATGCATTTGCACTGCATGTTTCCGGTTATCTGGTAAAACCGGTCAGTGCCGGGCAGCTCGCACGCGAAATCATGTACGCGGGATCAGCCAGTGTGCAGACACAGTCGACGCATATTACGGTACATACTTTCGGTGAATTTGATGTCGAGGTAAACGGCGATGTTGTCAGATTCGCGCGGGCCCGTTCCAAAGAACTCCTCGCATATCTGGTGGACCGGCAGGGAAGAACCATTACACGTGCGAATGCATTTTCCGTTCTCTGGGAAGATGAGTTCTATGACCGTCCGATGCAGAAGCAGATGGATGTAATCGTCCGAAGCCTGCGGGATACGCTGAAGAACTACGGAATTGATGAAATATTTGAACTGAAGCGCGGGACGATGCGGGTTGTTCCGGAGCGGTTTGAATGTGATCTGTACCGGTTTTTCGAAGGTGATGTCGATGCGGTTAACCAGTTCCGCGGCGAGTACATGAGTGCTTATCCCTGGGCCAGCATGACAGAATCCTATATGGACCGGATCAGTGGAAATTATTAAGCAGCAGATAAATAAACAGCAGATGAACACCAGAAACAGCAGATAAGAAGCAGCAATTATATAAGGAGGCAGTTATGAGAAAATATTTCGGCGGAAAAGATAAAAAGGGCGTTACCAAACTGGACGATGCGCAGCTCGATGCGATCAGCGGCGGCCAGTATATTCCGGGACAGTTCAAGCAGGAGGCGGATGCATTTCTGAAGTCCAGCCTGGGTGACGAGACCTACAGCAAGATCATGCAGGGCTCCGGCAGCAAATTCCCGTATGTGGCGGCAAAGATTTATCTCGGCGAGAAGGATTTTGCAAAATATACCTGGATCGAGCAGTACGGATCTCTTGACGGATTCCAGGGCTGATACTGCAGCGCAGCGGGGCACTGCGTTGAGCTTCCGGCAGCTGCGCAGCTCGCGTGCGATCATAGATCGCGATGGAAAAAACTATATAAACAGATAAACAGACAGGCATCACAGGAACGAAATCACATGGTTCCTGTGATGTTTTTTGCTTCAGCGGAGCGTGTGCAGGCGTATGTTTTTTTATGTTCCGGGGGAATGTCCCGGAATTCCTGCCCCGGATACCCCTTCAGGCATCGTGATTGGGTTCGTTTTTTTAGCAAACTGTGTTATCATAGTAGAGAATATCTGTTCGAAAGATATACAGGGGTATCCGGAACAGAACAACCGGAAAAACGAATATTAAAAAATCCTAAGGAGTGTTATCTCATGGAGAATAATCAGTCGATTTTCAGAAAAAAGAGCCTGGAGCGGATCACTTCACCGGAGCAGCTGCAGGATTATATGCGCGTGACAAATCCGGGTGTCTGGCTGGTCCTGGCGGTGGTAATTATTCTGCTGGCCGGCCTGATCGTCTGTTCGGCCGTGGGCCGGCTGGAGACAACGTGTAAGGCGCAGGCGGTTGTAAAAGACGGCACGATGCAGCTTGTGGCTGCGGACCCGGCACACCCGGATGTGGTTCTGAAAGAGGGAATGGAAGTGCGTGTCGGAAGCGAGAAGACCCGGATCAGCTATGTGACGCAGGAGCAGCCGGATGCAGGAACGCAGGAAGCTGCCGCAGCAGCGGAAACCGGTTCAACAGATGCTGTGAAACCCGGCGCGGCAACAGCAGCGGCGGAAACGGCTCTGCCGGATGGGACGTACGATGCGGAAATCGTCGTGGAGTCTATCACGCCGATCAGTTTTTTGATTAACAGTTAAGGAAAGGAATTTCGGAATCAATGTCCGGGAATACAGGTGCAGCAAAGAAAAAAATAAAAGAGCCGCTGGAGAAAGGCGTGGCAAAAGTTCCGGTTGTGATGCAGCTGGAGGCGCTGGAGTGCGGCGCGGCCTGTCTGGCAATGGTAATGGCCTACTATGATAAATGGGTGCCGCTGGAACAGGTGCGTCTGGACTGCGGTGTTTCCCGTGACGGCTCCAATGCCAGGAATGTACTTTTGGCCGCGGAGAGCTACGGATTTGAGGCCAGCGGATACCGTATGTCGATGGAGGCAATCCGCGAGGATGCAATCTATCCGTGCATTATTCACTGGAACTTCAATCACTTTGTAGTACTGTGCGGATTCAAACGGAACAAGGCAGTGATCAATGATCCCGCGCGCGGCACGGTAAAAGTTTCGATGGAGGAATTTGACCGGGCGTTTACCGGCATTGTACTGGCTGCGGTTCCGGGGGATAATTTTGAGCCCTCCGGCAAGCGGGCGAGCACACTTACGTTTGCACAAAAAAGACTGAAGGGCGCGGGAGCGGCCGTTGTTTTTGTGACGCTTTTGTCGCTCATCACGTATCTCTTCGGTGTGATCAATCCGGTCATGACGCGTATTTTCATGGATCGTCTGCTGACCGGACGGAATCCGGAATGGTTTTATCCATTCATCTTGATTCTCTCCGTGCTCTGTGCGATCCAGCTGGTGACGCAGTGGACGCAGACGATTTATTCGCTGAAAATCAACGGCAAAATGGCCGTGATCGGCAACGCATCCTATATGTGGAAAATTCTGCGTCTCCCGATCTCATTTTTCTCGCAGCGTATGACGGGAGATATTATGCAGCGGCAGATAGCGAATGCATCGATTGCCAGTACGCTGGTGAATACGATTGCGCCGCTGGCGCTGAATACGATCATGATGATTGTATATCTGGTACTGATGCTGCGCTACAGTCCGGTGCTGACACTTGTGGGCATTGCTTCGATCCTGATCGAGCTGCTGATGGCGCGCTACATCTCGGCAAAACGCGTGAATCTGATGCGCGTGCAGGTGCGGGACGAGGGAAAACTCGCCGCCACTACACTGGCTGGCATCAGCATGACAGAAACCATCCGCGCGGCCGGCGCGGAGAACGGATTTTTCCGGAAATGGTCCGGCTATCAGGCTTCTGTCAATACGCAGGAGGTCCGATTTAAGGCTATGAATGCAAAGCTGGGCGTGATCCCGCTTTTCATTGAGAGCGCGGCGAATTATATGGTACTCTTTTTCGGCGTCTATTTTGCAATGCGCGGGAATTTTACCATTGGTATGATCACTGTATTCCAGGGATTTCTGCAGTCCTTTATGGCGCCGGCAACGACACTGATCGGTGCGGGGCAGACCATTCAGGAGATGCGGACGCAGATGGAGCGGATCGAGGATGTCATGCAGTATCCGGATGATCCGTACGTGAGGGATGAAGAAATCTCCGAGGAAGAGGACTATGGAAAACTGTCCGGCCGGGTGGAGCTGAATCATGTGACATTCGGGTACGCCCCGCTGGCCAGTCCGGTGATTACAGATTTCTCCATGTCACTGAAGCAGGGCCAGTCCGTCGCGATTGTCGGGCCGAGCGGCTGCGGCAAATCCACGATCAGCAAACTGATTTCGGGACTGTATACGCCGTGGTTCGGTGAAATACTTTTCGACGGAAAGCCGATTTCTGATATTCACAGAAGCGTCTTTACAGGATCCGTGGCGGTTGTGGATCAGGACATTGTCCTCTTTGAGGATACCATTGCGAACAATATCCGTATGTGGGACAAATCCATCGAGGATTTTGAAGTGATTCTGGCGGCAAGAGACGCACAGATTCACGATGATATTCTGAAGCGGCCGGGCGGCTACAAAGGAAAACTGACGGAGAACGGCAAGGATCTTTCCGGCGGGCAGCGGCAGCGCATGGAGATCGCGCGCGTCCTGGCACAGGATCCGTCCATTATTATTCTGGACGAGGCGACAAGCGCACTGGATGCCAAGACGGAATACGATGTTGTGAAAGCAATCCGCGACAGAGGCATTACGTGTATTGTGATCGCGCACAGACTCTCCACCATCCGCGACTGTGATGAGATCATTGTGCTGGAAAAAGGTGTTGTGAAAGAGCGCGGTACGCATGAGGAACTGTATGCGAAGGGCGGTGCCTATACGGAGCTGATCGCGAATGAATAAGAAAGGATAACGAATGGGTTGGTTTGACGAACAAATCCGGGAACGTATCCGAAGTGATCAAAGTGTGTTTGAAGATTCTTTCCTGCAGATTGCAGATGCCGTGCTCGGAAACGGCGCGGCGCAGCAGTACCAGGACAAACTGGAAATCACACAGGAAGCGCTGGATGATATTCTAAAATATTACCACTGTAAGCCGGCAAATATTCCAGACGGCATTGAGGATGTGGAAGAGCAGATGGAGTATGCACTGCGGCCGGTAGGCCTGATGACGCGGCGCGTAGTCCTGGAAGAAGGCTGGTATACGGATGCCTACGGCCCGATGCTGGCGGCGATGGAGGACAGCGACGCGGCAGTTGCGCTGATTCCCGGCAAGATTCATGGTTATCGGTTCCGCAATCCTGCCACAGGGCAGATGCAGCGTGTAAACCGCAAGAATGCAAAGATGTTTTCGCGCGATGCGCTGTGTTTCTACCAGCCGCTGCCGATGAAGCGTCTGCGGATTCCGGATCTGATTCTGTATATGAAGAGCTGTATTTCAGAAGGAGATCTGATCCGGGTCTTCCTTGCAATGCTGTGCGTGACACTTGTCGGCATGATCGAACCGCGTGTTTACCAGGCTGTTACCGGACCGGTGCTGCAGAGCAAAAGTGTTTCGCTTCTTCTGGGCATGGCTGTTTTCCTGCTGTGTGCAGCATTTGCATCGAAACTGCTGGATGTTGTCCAGACATTAATTATGGGCAGGATATCCACCAAGATTTCACTGGGTGTGGAGTCAGCGGTTATGATGCGGATTCTGATGCTGCCGGTCAGCTTTTTCCGGAAATATGCATCCGGTGAACTGGCCAGTCGTGTACAGGCCGTGCGGGCGCTCTGTGAAGTGCTGCTGAATAACGTGTTCTCAACGGCACTCAGTGCACTGCTCTCGCTCCTGTATATCACGCAGATTGTCAATTTCTCACCGATGCTGACGGTGCCGTCGATCGTGGTGATTATTATAACGGTTCTGGTGAGCTTTGTGACCGCGCTGCTGCAGATGCAGATCAACCGGGAAAAGATGAAGGTGAACGCAGAAGTGCAGGGCATCAGCTTTGCAATGGTCAGCGGGATTCAGAAGCTGCGTCTCTCAGGCTCCGAGAAGCGGGCGTTCTCC
Organism: Eubacterium sp.; assembly: GCA_017459675.1. Lineage (GTDB taxonomy): Bacteria > Bacillota > Clostridia > Lachnospirales > Lachnospiraceae > CADBRN01. The sequence continues at coordinate 26,541 of JAFUCM010000027.1, read as the reverse complement.
CGGTGGGGCAGAAAATATGCGCGCAGCGCGCAGCTGGAGTACAATCCGCCGCTGTTTCTGAAAATCAATCCGGTGCTGACACTGGCGATCTCCCTGATCGGAAATGTCGTTCTGTATTATTTTGCAGTTGTTTCACAGGTGAGTCCGTCGCATTACTTCGCGTTTACGGCTGCATATGGCCGGGTTATGGCGGCGTTTACACAGCTGGCCAGTGTCGCGATCTCGATCGCGTCCATCCCGCCGGTACTGGAAATGGCAGAGCCGATTCTGAAGGCGGAGCCGGAGATGGCAGAAGACAGGGAAGTGGTTACGAGTATCTCGGGCAATATCGAGATCAGCCATGTGTCATTCCGCTATGATCAGAATACGCCGTATGTGCTGGACGATCTTTCCCTGAAAATCAGATCGGGTGATTATATCGCGATTGTAGGGCGGACCGGATGCGGAAAGTCGACGCTGGTGCGTCTGCTGCTTGGCTTTGAGAAAATGGAAAAGGGCGGCATTTATTACGACGGAAAAGATATCAACTCGATCGATATGCGATCCCTGCGAAAGAAGATGGGTGTCGTAACTCAGAACGGTGATCTGCTGCAGGGCGATATTTTCTCAAATATTACCATCTCGGCGCCCCACCTCACACTGGATGAGGCCTGGGCGGCGGCGGAGATAGCCGGTATTGCCGACGATATCCGTGACATGCCAATGGGCATGCACACCGTAATTTCCGAGGGCCAGGGCGGCATCTCGGGCGGCCAGAAGCAGCGTCTGATGATTGCGCGCGCCATCGCGCCGAAGCCGAAGATCCTGATCTTCGACGAGGCAACCAGCGCACTGGACAACAAGACCCAGCGGAAGGTGTCCGACGCACTCGATCAGCTCAAATGCACCAGAATTATTATCGCACACCGCCTTTCCACAATCCGGAACTGTGACAGAATCCTCGTCATGCAGGACGGAAAAATCATCGAAGACGGAACCTATGAAGAGCTGATTGCGCAGAACGGCGAATTCGCAGAGCTGGTTGCACGCCAGCGCCTCGACAAAGCGTAAAAAGATACAAAGTCTAAAAAGTGCAAATTGCAGAAGGCACAGACCGGCCGCAGCGGCCGGAAAACAGAAGAACCTGTAAGATCATATAAGTCCCGCGGAACTTTGCTTGTTTCGCGGGACGTTCTATTTTATAATGAAATACAGTTATATGTGGATGTGATGGCTGTGGTGCAGTGCCTGCGTGTATATAATACATCATAGGGACATCCGCACCGCAGGCAAAAACGAAAGGAGTTTTTACACAATGTTCCGTACCTACAATGAATTGAAGCGCTATATCGATGACAATGATGTTAAGATGGTCGATTTTATGATGATTGACCTGAACGGCAGATGGCGTCATCTGACCATTCCGGCACAGCGTTTCACAGAAGAGACACTGAAGAGCGGTATCGGTTTTGACGGCAGCAATTACGGATTTGCGCCAATCGAGAAGAGCGACATGGTCTTTATCCCGGATATTACAAGTGCCTATATCGACAAGTTCATGGAGATCAAGACAATGGCGATGATCGGCGATGTATTTGTTATCGATCATCCGCACAACCGGCCGTTTGACCAGGATCCGCGTAATGTCTGCAAGCGTGCTGAAGAATACATGAAGAGCACCGGCATTGCGGATGAATACCGGATCGGGCCGGAGTTCGAGTTCCATGTATTTGATCATGTCAGCATTGCAAATGAAGCTAATCACTCCGGCTTCCATATTGATACAAAACAGGCGATCTGGAATGCGGGAAAGGATGATGAGCAGAATCTTGCGTATAAGATGGGCCACAAGGCGGGCTACCATATGGCACCGCCGAGTGATATTCTGTATGATTTCCGCAGCCGCGTTGCAATGCAGATGGAAGAGCAGGGTATCCGCGTAAAATATCACCACCATGAGGTGGGCGGCCCGGGCCAGCTGGAGATCGAGGTTGAGTTCGGCGGCCTGACGGAGATGGCGGACAAGACGATGCTGACCAAGTACATCGTCAAGAACCAGGCGATCCGCGAGGGCAAGACCGTCACCTTTATGCCGAAGCCGGTATTTAATGAGGCAGGAAACGGTCTTCATGTACACATGCATATGTTCAAGGACGGCAAGCCGCTGTTCTATGATGAGAACGGCTATTCACAGCTGTCTCAGACGGCGCTGTATTTCATCGGCGGCGTGCTGCGCCACATCGCTGCACTGTGTGCATTTACCAATCCGAGCACAAACTCCTTCAAACGTCTCGTGCCTGGTTTCGAGGCACCGGTTACCGTCGGATTTGCAACAGCAAACAGAAGTTCCGTCATCCGTATTCCGGCATATGCAAAGGCTCCGGATCAGAAGCGCTTCGAGCTGCGCAACCCGGATGCGACCTGCAATCCGTACTACGCATACGCGGCAATCCTGATGGCAGGCCTGGACGGTATCAAGAATCAGATTGACCCGGTGGCAGAGGGTTACGGTCCCTACGACTTCAACCTCTATAATCTGTCCGATGAGGAGAAAGAGAAGATCAAAGGTCTTCCGAAGTCCCTCGGTTCATCGCTGAAAGCGCTGGCAAAAGATCATGACTTCCTGACCGTCGGCGGCGTATTCCCGGAGAAGCTGATAGAGATCTGGATCCGCGACCGCAGAAAAGATCTGCAGCGTCACACTGAGATGCCGACTCCGATGGAGTACGAGATGTATTTTGATCTGTAAAGCATAGATTTGACTGATGCGAGGCTGCCGCAGATGCGGCAGCCTTTCTACATGGAGTATATTATGAGACTGTTTATCGCCATACAATTCACAGATGAAATCAAGAAACCGCTGATGGAAATGATGCATGCGCTGAAGAAGAACGGTGTAAAGGGGAATTATGTGCCGCTCCAGAATCTGCACATGACACTGGCGTTTATCGGGGAATGCAAAGATGCGGAAGCGGTAAAGGCAGCAATGCGTACAGTGAAAGTAAAACCGTTCCGGGTCACGCTGTCAGAGGCCGGGTGTTTCGGGGACCTGCTCTGGGCGGGGGCGAAAGGAAACCAGGGCCTGAACGGGACAGCGAAGGCGGTTCGTGATGCGCTGGATGCTGCCGGAATTGCTTATGACCGGCAGAAGTTCGTGCCGCAGGTGACGCTGATCCGCAACATGAGCGGAAACTGGAAGCAGGTGAAGGTGCCGCAAGCGGAAATGATGGTTAAGAAAATATCCTTGATGAAGTCGGAGCAGAAAAACGGGAAGATGGTATATACGGAGATATTTTCCTGCTGAAAATGTGGAGGGAGCGGCCTTAACTTACTGATATTCACAGGGGATTTATACTATGAAATGGATTCATATTTCAGATTTGCACATCGGACTGCGGCTGATGAACTGGGATCTGGCAGAGGATCAGGCATTTATTCTGCGTCAGATCGCAGACATTGCTGCAGCAGAACAGCCGGATGCCATCCTGATTGCCGGAGATATCTATGACAAAGCTGTCCCGTCGGCAGAGGCAGTGGCACTTTTTGATGCTTTTATCGATCAGCTGGCGGAAGCCGCGCCCGGCATGGAGATCATGCTGATCAGTGGGAACCATGACAGCGGTCCGCGTCTGGACTGCTTTCGGAATGTTCTGGCAAAACAGAGGATTCACATGATCGGGCTGCCGCCGCAGACAGAAAGCGACTATATTGAGAAGGTTGTTCTGCGGGATGATGCCGGATCTGTGAATTTCTACCTGCTTCCGTTTGTGAAGCCCTCGATGGTGAAGCAGATCGTCGGTACGGATGAAAACGGAAATAATTTATCCTATGAAGAGAGCCTGCGCAGACTGCTTGCGCGGGAGGATATCAATGAATCAGAGCGGAATGTACTGGTGAGCCATCAGTTTTATCTGCCTGCCGGCAAAGATGCGGATGATGTGGACCGCGCGGATTCGGAGATCCGGACAGCCGGCAATATCGATGCCGTTTCGGCAGAGGTGCTCGCGCCGTTCGACTATGCGGCACTGGGCCATATTCACAAACCGATGAAAGTGGGAGCGGAGACGCTCCGTTACTGCGGGACGCCGCTGGCCTGCTCCGTCAGTGAGGCGGGACAGCAAAAAGGCGTGATTCTTGTGGAGGCTTCCGGAAAACGGGCAGGAGATCCGAATGGTGCATGTATGCAGACGTCCGTTTTGCCGCTGGCACCGAAACGTGCGGTAAGGAAAATCAGCGGGACGCTGCAGGAGGTTCTGGCACAGCGGTGCGAGGATTACGTCTCCGTGACACTGCAGAACGAAGCAGAAGATGCTGCATACGCAGAGGGAGAACTTGCAGCGGCGGGTGCAGACGCAGAAAGTGCAGGAGCGGCTGTGGATCCGGAAGCCGGAAATAAAAAGCAGTCAGGAAAAGAATCCCTCTCAGATGTTCAGGATCGGATCCGCAGCGCATTTCCGTATCTGCTGGAAATCAGGCGGGAATACGTGCGGACGGCTGACTACACCGCTGCGGTCACACCGGAGAAACAGTTGGATCCCTACGAGCTCTGCTGTGCATTTCTGAAGAATCCGGATGCCGCCGAGCGGGAACTGCTGCGTGATGTCATCAATGCATGTTGAATACCTGTCTAAAGGTTCGGATTCAACAATTCATCTCAGGCACGCTCGCGCTACTTTCAGCTCGCAGCGGTACATAGCTTCACAGGGCGGAGCCCTGTTCAGCAAGTACCGGCGGCTTCAAAGTACCTGAGATTGAATCTGTTGAATCCTTACTGTATAACAAGCTGGAGAAGGGCGGCATAAATGAGACCTGTCAAATTAATCATCCAGGCGTTTGGTTCCTACGGGAAGCGCACGGAAATAGATTTTACAAAACCGAATCAGAGCGTGTTTCTGATTTCCGGGGATACCGGGGCCGGGAAGACGACGATTTTTGATGCGATTGTTTTCGCACTTTACGGGGAGGCCAGTTCCGGTATTAATAAGAAAAGCGGTCAGGAACTGCAGAGTCAGTATGCCGATCCGGCGCTTGCGCCGTTTGTGGAGCTGACGTTTTCTGAGCGCCGGGGCAGCGGAGAGGAAGTATATACGGTTCAGCGTGTTCCGCAGCATATGCGCCCGGTCCGGCGCGGCAGCGGTATGACGAAAGAGCATGGATCAGTCGCGCTGATCATGCCGGACGGAACTGAATATCCGCAGAAAGAAGCCAACGCGAAGCTGGAAGAGATTGTCGGACTCAGTAAACAGCAGTTTATGCAGGTGGCAATGATTGCCCAAGGCGAATTTATGGATCTGCTGCGGGCAAGTTCCGACAGGAAGAAAGAAATCTTCCGGCGGCTGTTTCACACGGAAATTTATCAGAATATTGTCGATGAGCTTGCGGGACGCCGCAGGGAAAAGCAGCAGGAGATGGCGAAAATCCGGACGATCTGCCAGACGGAAGTATCACATGTGCAGATTCCGGAGGAGGACGCTCCGGCCCCGGCAATGGGTGGAACAGAAGGTGCCGAAACAGCAGATACGGAACAGATACGCTTCGTGGACACGGAACAGATACGCTTCGTGGACACGGAACAGATACGCTTCGTGGACACGGAACAGACGCGTTTCCTGCAGCAGCGGATTATGCAGTCAGAGCACCTCTCGATCTCTGATCTGGAACAGTTTCTGTCGAACCTGGAAATTCTCTGCAGTGTGCAGAAGCAGCAGGAGACGCAGCGCAAAAAAAGTTACGAAGCTGCGAATCAGGTGTATCTGAAAAAGCGTGATGAACTGACCGCAGCACAGCAGCTGGCACAGCGGTTCGCAGAATTGAAGGAAGCAGCACAGGCGCTGGCGGAATGTGCGGAGCAGGAGCCGGCCATCCGCTCAAATGTGATGCTGATCCGGCAGATTCAGGATGCGTATGAAATACAGTCTGTGTGGATGCGCGCCCGGGACGCGGAAAAAGCAGCAGCACAGGCAAAAGAGAAGCAGGAGATCTGGCTGGCGAAACTTCCGGTCCTGAAAGAAACTGCTGAAGCGGCAGAGAAGCAGGCGCAGACAGACGCCGGGAAACAGGCGGAGGCGGCAGCGGCTTATACAGTTATCAAAACGCGTGCGGATGCCGCGCAAAAACTGTTTGGAGAATACCGCGCGGCAGAGAAGAAAGCAGCGGGTGCAAAACAGAAATATGTGGAAACAGCAGCCGTATACCAGCAGATACAGACACAGTATGAGCAGCTGCGTATGCGTTATCTGAATGCGCAGGCGGGACTGCTGGCGCGGGAACAGCTGCAGCCAGGTATGCCATGTCCGGTCTGCGGATCCACCGAGCATCCGGATCCCTGCAAATTGGCGGAGGAAGACCGTGAACTGACCAGAGAAATGCTGGATGCGGCAGAACAGCGTGCATCGGCTGCCAGAAACCGTCAGGATCAGGCGGCACAGACGGCACATGCCGCAGGGACACTGCTGGCGCAGAAGCGCGCGGAAGTACAGGAAATCCTGCGGATTTCCGGACGAACCGGCGATCTGTCGAACGATTCGGATGGTGTGGAATTGCAGTCTGCTGCCGAAGTAAACATTGATCTGGCGGAGCGGCAGGTTCATGAAGAACTTGATGCGGCCGGGAAGGAAAAGCAGCGCTGCGATCAGGCAGCACGGCAGTCCAAAACAGCTGCAGAAAAAGCGCGTGCTGATCTGGAGCAGGCAGAGACACTGGTTCATCATCTGAGACAGGAACTGCCTTCGCTGGAAACGGATGCTTCGACCAAAGAACAGGCATATCAGAAGATTCTGGCTGACAAAGGACTGGAGGATGCAGTCTGGCAGCAAATCACAGAAGCACATCCAAGGGCATCTGCTGCAGCGCTGCAGAAAACGGTCGAGAACTGGCAGATGAAAAAAGCATCTGCAGAAGGAAAAAAGGAAGTGGCGGAGAAGGCTGTCGGCTCGCAGCAGGAGCCGGATCTTGCCGTGACGCAAGAGGCGGCGGAACAGGCCGGCAGACAGATGAAGGAAGCCCGGGAGGCGCTGGAAGAAATTCACGGACAGGCAGAGACCAATGCAGCTGCGCTGGAGCGCCTGCAGCCGGTTCTCACAGAGCGCAGGGCGGTGATGGAAGAACATGCCCGCATCACTGAACTCTATCTGCTGCTTTCCGGCAATGTTTCCGGCGGCCGCATGGATATTGAGACCTATGTACAGCGGTACTATCTGGAAAGTATTTTGAGTGCCGCAAACCATCGTTTTCTGGAGATGTCAGGCGGACAGTTCGAACTGCGCATGGTTGATCTGGAGAAAGCCGGCGTCGGAAAAAACAGAGGACTTGATCTGACCGTATTTTCGACAATCACCGGGCAGGAGCGTGAAGTCCGGACGCTTTCAGGTGGCGAATCCTTTATGGCGGCGCTGTCACTGGCGCTCGGTATGGCAGATCAGATCCGCGCAAATGCGGCCGGTATTAATCTGGACATCATGTTTATTGATGAAGGTTTCGGATCGCTGGATGATCATGCAAGGGATCAGGCAGTCCGCGTTCTGCGGGAAATGGCCGGTGACACGCGGATGATCGGAATCATCTCGCATGTCACAGAGCTGCAGCAGGAGATGGAAGACCAGCTGCTTGTCACGCGGGATGAGGACGGAAGCCATGTACAATGGAAGATCAGCTGAAGCATGTGCAGCTGTCTTTCCGATTTCTATTCCTGTATAAGCTTCCGCATCTGTGCTGCGATTCCGGAAAAATTAATCCGGCAGATCCCTTTTGCAATTGCAACCGGTATTTCATCATCAAACGTATAATTCTGCGGCCGGTAATCCGATTCTTCAAAGGGATGCACCGTCACGGTTCTGTTTTCAGGATCAACGATCCAGTACTCCCGGACACCAGCCTGGCGGTACTTGCGCAGTTTCAGCAGCAGATCCTTCATGCGGGTTGAAGGCGACAGGATTTCGATAACGAGATCAGGTGCGCCTTCATAGCGGCGCATGCCGAGATCAAAATCATGGCAGAACACCATCAGATCCGGCTGCACCATTGTATAATCATCGCAGTCCAGCCGGACATCAAAAGGCGCAAACAGAACCTGACAGGGCATATTGTGATCCCGTATGCAATCGTAGAACAGAATGTGCAATTCGCCAAGAATAAACTGATGTACGCCGGAAGGCGCATACATTTTATAAAGCCTGCCGTCGATGAGTTCGAAACGCTCATCATCCGGAAGCGCGTAGTAGTCTTCAATGGTGTAGAGACGGTCATCTTTGAGTGCACTGTAATCGCCGTACGCTTCACGGACATTCCCGCTGCGGTCCGGCTTTTCATAATCGTTTTTGTTCATATTTTTGGACCCTCCACTGAGCCAGGTTTGATACAATACCCACCGCCTGTAGAGGCGGAGGACTTCTCATCTGCGTTGAACTGGTATCCGGCAGAAGGATTTTATTACAAATTCCGGTTGTCGAAGCGGGAGAGCCATTCCTGGATTCTGGAAAAATCAATGCTGCACAGCCCGTCTGAGATGCCGACGGGGATTTCATCTGCGAAGGTGTATTTCTTCGGATCGTAGTCCGGATCTGTGAAGTTGTGTACCGTGACGGTGTGATTTTTCGGATCTACAATCCAGTATTCCCGGACACCGGCCCGCTGGTATTTGTGCAGCTTCAGAACCATGTCTTTCATCCGGGATGACGGAGACAACACTTCAACAACCAGATCCGGGGCACCTTCGCACCGGATGGCATTGATATCAAAGTCGTGACAGAGCACCAGAAGATCCGGCTGCACCATGGTATAGTTGTCTTTGTCCAGCCGCACGTCACAGGGTGACTGTAGAACAACACAGGGCATTTCATGACGCTCGATACTTTCCGTAAAAAGATATTGCAGCCGGAAAATAATCAGCTGATGAATCACCGCGGGTGCACCCATGTCATAAAAATGTCCGTCAATCAGTTCCGCGCGCCGGTCATTCGGAAGTGCATAATAATCGTCGACGGTGCATTTGTTGCTTTTCGGAAGTACACTTCCGTATTGTCCGGCGGATTCTCTGACAACCCCGTCCGGAGAAGGAAATGTTCTGCCCAGCAGTTTGGCAAATTCCAGATCTGCCGGTGTCAGATTCTGCAGGAAGGTATCTTCAATATATTGTTCGTGGATCCGGTGCCATTCTGCTTCCGCACTGTCTGCGCTGCCGGCCTGTGCACTGTCTGTGCCGCCGGCCCGTGTACGGTCTGTGTGACTGCCGGAAGGAGCAGTCCTGCTGTCAGTGTCCCGCAAGCCGGACGCATCTGCCGGTGCGGACAATACCGCTGACAGCGCGTCGATCGTTGCCTTGCGCGGGGCTTTTGTGATACCCGCGAAGATCTTCTGTACGGTACTCAGCGGCAGATCCGCCATTTCTGCAATCATTTCATTGGTCAGTCCCAGCTCAATCTTTCGCTGTTTCATTTCTTTGATTGTCATATATATTTCCTCCTTTGCACAGCTCAGTGCCCCGTTGCGTTGACAGCCTATGCATAGTATCTTCCAATTACGTTCATGATTTCAGAAAAATCAACCTCACATGATCCGCTGGAGATGCGAACCGGTATGGAATCGGTGAAATCATAGGTTTGCGGAATGCTTTCTCCACCTTCAAAAAAATGTACTGTCACGGAGCGGGTTTTCGGATCGACAATCCAGTACTCCCGGACACCTGCCCGCTGGTATTTATGCAGTTTCAGGATGGTATCCATCGCCCGGCTGGACACAGAGAGGATCTCGGCGACCAGATCCGGGGCGCCTTCGAAGCGGATTGCATGGATGTCAAAATCGTGGCAGAGAACCAGGAGATCCGGCTGTACCATGGTATAGTTGTCTCTGTCCAGCCGCACATCACAGGGAGCCATCAGGACAGTACAGGGCATATTGTGCTTTTTGATACATTCACTAAAGAGTGTATAAAGATTGCCTAGTATCAGCTGGTGTATCACAGCCGGCGCGCCCATATCATAGAAACGGCCGTCGATCAGTTCCACGCGCTGATCTTCCGGAAGTGCATAATAATCAGCGATTGTATATAAATGTTCTTTCGACAGCGCATTGTAAGAACCGGCAGATTCCCGGATGATATCTGTGTTTTCGGGAGAAGCGGACTGATTTGGTGTGCTGCTGTTGTTTTTCGGGTCGTTGTAATTCATAAGCGGTTCCTCCTTCCGAAATAATGTTTTTAGCGCGATCAGAGATCGCGCGCGAGCTGCCGAAGCTCAATGTGGCGTTCCTCTGTGTTGGTGTGTTTCCATAATAGCACCACGCAAAAACAAAGTCAACCATAATATTGCATGGAATAATCCATAAATCGGCAACTGACACTCAAAATGGAAATAATATGGAACTATAAATAAATGATGCGAAAACGGCCGGAAGGGAATATACTATTCTAATAGAAAAAACGGGAGACTTGTAAAATGCGTACGACATATAATCAGGAATTGCTTGCGTTTATTGAAAAACATCCGACCAGTTATCATGTGACAGCGGGCCAGAAGGAACTGCTGGATCATGCGGGTTATCAGCAGCTGTTTGAGAATGATGCGTGGGAGATCCGGCCGGGCGGAAAGTATTACGTGATCCGGAACGGATCTGCGATCGCGGCATTCCGGATTCCTCCGGAGGACTGTGCGGCGGATGATACCTGCAGGATCCGTGAAATCGCAGAAAAGAAATTCGCGGGATTTATGATCATGGCCAGCCACTCGGATTCCCCATCCCTGAAGATCAAACGGAATCCGGAAATGCAGGTGGATCAGGCCTACACGAAACTGAATGTCGAGCCGTACGGCGGCCTGTTGATGGCACCATGGTTTGACCGGCCGCTCTCGGTGGCAGGCCGCATCTTTGTGAGAACCGGTGCAGACCGGAAAGCAGATCCGAAAACAGAGCCGGAAACCGGAACGGGCATGGAATGCCGCCTGGTCAATCTTGACCGGGATCTTCTGGTGATTCCGAGCCTGGCGATCCACATGAACCGCGAGGCCAACAAAGGATACGCGTACAATGCGCAGAAGGATCTGCTGCCACTGTACGGCATGGGGGAAAGCCGGCCGCTGGCGGAACTGCTCGCGGAAGCAGCCGGTGTGGATGCCGGTGATATTCTGGACGGAGATCTTTATCTTTACAACCGGCAGCCGGGCACGGTATTCGGGGCAAATGAGGAATTTCTGATGAGTCCCAGACTGGACGATGTGCAGTGTGCATTTGCATCGCTGCAGGGATTCCTGGAGAGCGAACAGGCGACTCCGGGCACGGAGAGAAGTCCGCAGCAGGCCGATCCGGCGAAAATGGAACAGAAACCTTCTGCGCAGCCGATTCCCGTCCACGTCGTTTTTGACAACGAAGAAGTCGGGTCCTCGACCCGGCAGGGCGCGGCGTCGACATTCCTTGCGGACACGCTGGAGCGGATCAGCGAGGCGCTGGGTGACACGCGCACGGATTATAAGCGGCGCATTGCCTGCAGCTTCATGCTCTCCGCCGACAACGCGCACGCAGTGCATCCGAACCATACGGACAAAGCCGATCCGGTTAACCATCCGCATCTGAATGGCGGAGTTGTTCTGAAATACAGCGCGAACCAGCGTTACACGACGGACGGCATGTCCGGCGCCATCGTCCGCCTGCTCGCAGCGCGCGCCGGCGTAACACTGCAGGAATTCCACAACCGCTCCGACATCCCCGGCGGCTCGACCCTGGGCAACATTTCCGGCAACCAGGCTGCGGTCTGCACCGCGGACATCGGGATTGCGCAGCTCGCGATGCATTCGCCATGCGAGACCTGCGGCGCGGAAGATACGGAGCAGCTGGTAAGGCTGGCGCGGGAACTGTTCTCAGCGGGTTTCGATCCCGCACTTTAACATTTGCTAAAGTTTTCACAGGCTGGTAAAAAACGCTTCCATCGAACAGGTCGAACTGTACGGCGACTATATCATTGTCAGCGAAGGCGTGGCCCTTGTACACGCCGGAAAAGAATACGGCGTCAACAAAGACGGACTCAGCCTCCTGGTATCCGGAGAAGGCATTGTATTCTTCGATCCCGGGAAAAAAGTACATCTCCTGTTCTGCCTGGCCTCCACAGGCGAACAGGACAACCTCAAACTACTCCAGCAGATCGTCCGCCTCGGCCAGATCGAGGGGCTCGTACAGGAAATCTGCAGACAGAAAACACCGGGCGACGTCCGCCACCAGCTGGCGATTACAGAGACCGAATAATATAAAAGACTGCCGCATTGAATAGCTCAATGCGGCAGCTCTGCTTTTTACACCTCTTCAATCTTAATCAGATTCGTATTCCCCGACTGCCCGTTGGTGACGCCGCCGGTGATTACAACCTTCTCACCTTTCTGCATATTCATCGCATCAATCGCGATTTTCCTTGCTGTGTAGAAGAGAACTTCTGTGGACGGCAGTACCTCGCACATCCGCGGCGTGACGGCCCAGGAGAGATTCAGCTGGCGCCATGCCTTCTCGTTGGTTGTCAGGCCGATGATCGGGATCGGTGAGCGGAAGCGGGAGACCATGCGGGCGGTTGCGCCGGACAGGGAGCATGCGACAATGGTTGTCGCGCCGATGTCGATGGCCATGCCGCAGGCCGCGTGGGAGATCGCATCCGACTCGTTCTGGATGTCAAATTTATAGTCGTGGAATTTCTGTGTGTAATCGATGTTGTTTTCGGTCGCCTCGGCGATTTTTGCCATGGCAGCCACAGCCTGAACCGGATATTCGCCGGCAGCGGTCTCGCCGGAGAGCATGACCGCGCTGGTGCCGTCGTAAACGGCATTCGCGACGTCGGATGCCTCTGCGCGGGTCGGGCGCGGGCTGTGGATCATGGATTCGAGCATCTCGGTAGCCGTGATGACACGCTTGCCGAGCAGGCGGCAGGTATCGATCAGCTTTTTCTGGATGCCGGGCAGTTCTTCGTAGGGAATCTCGACGCCCATATCGCCGCGGGCAATCATGATGCCGCCGCAGGCTTCGCATATCTCCTCAATGTTATCTGCGCCGGCCTGGTTCTCGATCTTTGCGATCAGTTCGACGGTGTCTTCTTTGCCGGCAGACTGCAGAAGTGCATGGACATCCATCAGATCCTGTTTGCGCGAGACAAAGGAACAGGCGATGAAATCCACGTCATTTTTCAGACCGAACAGGATGTCCTTCTCGTCCTGTTCCGAGAGGTATTCCTGCTTGAAGACCTTGCCGGGGAAGCTCATGCTCTTGCGGTCCTTCAGTTCGCCGCCGATCGTGACTTCCGTATTGATCTTGATGCCGTCGGCAGAAAGAACCTTGAAAGCGACCAGTCCGTTGTTGACAAGGATGGTGTCGCCGGGCTCCATTTCATTTGCGAGATTTTTATAGCTGACAGAAACGATCGAGTCGCTGCCGGTAACTTCTTCTGTCGTAAATGTGAACAGATCGCCGTTGTGCAGCATGATGCTGCCGTTTTCAAAGGTGCCGATCCGGTATTCAGGACCTTTCGTATCCAGCAGAATCGCGATTGGCAGATCCAGATCTGCACGGACTTTCTTGATCAGATCGATCCGCTGCTGCTGCTCTTCGTGGGTTCCGTGTGAAAAATTAAGACGGGCGACATTCATGCCGGCTTTGCACATTTCGCGCAGTGTCCGCTCGGAATCACTGGCCGGTCCGACGGTACAGACGATTTTTGTTTTTCTCATGGATTTTTCGAACTGCTCCTTTCGTTTAAAAATTATAGATTTGTATGAACCGGGAATGCTTTTATAAAAGCAGTTATGACAATAGAAAAGATGCGGTGTATGCTGCTTTAAATAGGATTTTAATGCAGGGCGTGTTTTCAGTCAATTGTGAATATACAACTTTCAGCAGGGGCGCTGAAAGTTGTACCTCCGGCGAATCTGCGGATCCCGACTTTACCCATATGGAGAAATCCGTTATACTGGATAAAACAAATGGCTGAGAATTGCAGAAGAACCTTTCACAAGGTCTTCGTGGAAAACCGTATGGGGGAAAGACACGGATGAGCAGAAAATGGTTTCAGCGGTTCTATCTGGACAGGGAAAAGGATATGATCGTCGATCTCTACCGTGAGAACGATGATCTGTTTTATATTCTGAAAACACCAAACCACGGGACGGGTAATCTGATTACGAATCTCGCAAAATTGTGTGATCTGCCTGTTTCCTATGACGCGCAGGGGCTGAAGATCGTTGAGGGAAAAGTTCCCTGCTACATCGACGGCTACAACCGGAAAATTTACATTTTCCGGCTGGGCAACACGAAGGTCGCGAATATTTATCCGGACGGGACGGTGGAGATGAAAGCGTCCGTGCCGGCCATCTCGAAGACGCTGATGAGCCAGACGAAGGACTACCGGCTGGACATCAAGAAGACCATCGTGAAAACATTTATTCTCAATGAATGCAAGTTCCGGACGGACCTGCACACGCATATGAACGCAAACCTGCGGCCGGACATTCTGATCGCGATCGGCATCGTACACCAGATCCGGTATCCGCTCTACTACATCAAGAAGCTGAAGCTGCGGTGCACAGACGCGCAGCACGAGAAGCTGCAGGCGCAGCGGGACCGCGTCGCGGCACAGTTTGCGGATTCGCAGCTCGGCGGGAAATATCTGACCCGGAAAATCGACGACAACACCTTTATCAATTTTGCAGATCTGATTCTGAACAATCCGGAGGATGCACTGTACAACATCGCCAGGATCCGCACGTCACTGGCCGTGATGAAAGACGGGCAGGCGGTATTTACCAATCTGGAGAAGGTCTATATTTACCGCTATGTCTTTGCCAAGGGTGTGGAATCGGCAGAGAAGATCGACCTCGGCAGCAGCGAGATGGGCGTTGAACTGCGGGCGGATCATGATGAGAACAGCCTGATCCGCAGGATTCCGGACAAAGATATTCTGCAGTATGTGTTCCAGATGCTGGCAGACCGGCAGAATCCGGCCTACGCGGACAACTCGATTTTCCAGGACAAGCTGCTGTGGATTGCCAGAAGCAGCCGCGCGGCCGGCGTGCAGTATCTCGAGATTTCCGATACGACGCTGGTCAAAAATCCGCAGGCCGCAGATATGCTGGCTGAGGTGCATGCCGTGATGCCGGCCATTTACGAAGAGACCGGTGTCGTAATCCGTTTTCTGGCGGCGATCAGAAGGATCGCGCTGACGATCATCAAGGACAATGTGACCGCCGGGGACTATTTCCGGGAAAATCTGCAGGTGCTCGATGCGGTCGCGGAGGACCCGTACGTCGCGGGCGCGGACATCATCGGCGAGGAGATTAACGATATCCGGGAACTGAAACCGGTGATCCGGGAAATCGTGCGCATCGCGGGGCGGGATCCGTCCTTTGTCGTGCGGATTCACGCCGGTGAAAATGACAGCCTGCGGGACAATGTCGCCAACAGCATTGCCTGTGTAAAAGATGCCCTGGAGGAAGGGCAGGAAATGCCGTACATCCGGGTCGGCCACGGCCTGTACACGGCCAATCTGCACTCGAAAAAAGGAAAGGATCTGATCCGGGAACTGAATGACTGCCACGTCGTGCTGGAGTTCCAGATCACCTCCAATGTACGCCTGAACAACCTGACTTCCCTGGAACAGCATCCGCTGCGGCAGTATCTGGCTGGCGGCGTGCGGTGCGTGCAGGGAACGGACGGCGGTGCGCTCTATGGGACGAACTCGATCGACGAGCAGCTGTCGCTGGAGAAAATGCTCAATCTTACCTACGAAGAAATGCTGCGGATGCGGCAGTGCGAGGACGTGATTCTGGAGAAGAGCATGGACGGATTCCGGCGGAAGCAGGCGCGGTTCGCGGAAGCACTGCAGGAAGAGGCGGCCGGTCTGGAAAAGACAGATGGCCATGCAGCTGGTCAGGCTGCGGACGGCAGGAAAGCCGGCGGCCATGCAGAAGCCGGCAAAAGCGCTCCGGATATCGCCGCATACTACCGCGCCCGGATCGACGCGCGGCAGATCGACAGCAGCATTTCATTTATTGATGCGAGCAAGCTGGTCTCGCAGGAAGTGCTCGCGGGCCGGATCGAGGAAATGCCGGTCGACGGCATGCCGGTGGTCCTGATGGGCGGCAGCTTCAACAATGACCGCAGGACCACGACCGCGAAAGAATACGGCACGCGCATCATTGACGCGGTGCTGGAACACGCGGATCCCGAGAAGATCTTCTTCGTCGTCGGACACAGGCTGCGCGGTTATGAACAGTATCTCGTGGAGCAGAACCGGACGCGGTACCACAGAAAATTCCAGATTTTCTCAATTGTGCCGACGATGATTACACAGAAAGAAGCAGACGTGCTCAAAAAGAGCGGCGCGGCAATCCGCGTCTCGATTGAGCCGACGCCCATGGGCCTGTACAAGAGCTTCGCGTACGAGATCTTCAAGCGGCGTCCGTCGGTGCTGCTGGCATTTGACGGCAACAGCTCCGGCGCCAATATGATCCAGGAGGCGAAAAACGCAAAATACAAGTCGCGGATTTACGTCAGCGCGCATGCGCGGATGCTGAAGCAGAAGGCGGAGTCGCTGGAAGGGTATGTGACGGTCTTTGCGGATGAGCGCGAAGTACTGCCGCAGATTCTGGAGGATCTGCGGGTTTGAGTTGAGCGGGGCGTTGCAGAACGAAGCGGGGCGCTGACGGAGTGCGGCGGGGCGTTGCAGAACGAAGCGGGGCGCCGCCGGGATGCGGCACAGCATAACATATATAACAGACGAAACACACAGAACAGGAAACGGGACAGCAAATGAAAAATAACATAATATGGGGCAGACAGATGATGATAACCGGAATGCTGGCGGCATCGCTTCTGCTCGGTGCCTGCAGCATGGGCAATACATCCTATAAAGCAGACCAGCTGGAAGAGGTGACCAGTTCCGCCGACGCAGAAGGAATGACGGCGGACGACGCGGCAGCTGCTTCGGATGCAGCAGGAACCGGTGCCGCAGGGGAAAGCGGTAAGAACGGAAACGGGAAGGATTCGGATTCCGGCACGGGAAAAGGCGGCGCCGGAAAATCCGGCCTGCAGGCCGACAGGGTTACGCCGACACCGACGCCGGCGATGCCCGCAAAGGAAAAGATCAACTTTGATCCGACGTGGGAATATGCGGATGAATCCAAAATCCACACGGATCCGGTGACGCTCTGGCACGCAAAGGGAACAAAGCGGAAAGACATTGTTGTCGCAGTGAATGCGGGACACGGCTGCAGCGGCGGGGACACGGTGCAGACCTACTGTCATCCCGATCACACGGCCAAGGTTACCGGCGGCAGTACCTCCTCCGGCGCCACGATGGCGACGGCCATCAACAGCGGCATGACCTTCAATGACGGCACGAAAGAGGCGGAAGCGGTTCTGCAGCTGGCGAAGCTGGTCAAAGAGGATCTGCTGAAGGCAGGATTTGACGTGCTGATGATCCGGGATAATGACGATACACAGCTCGATAACATCGCCCGGACGGTCTTTGCAAATAACTGCGCGGACTGTCATATTTCCCTGCACTACGATTCAACAGCGGGAGACAAAGGATTTTTCTACATCCGCGTGCCCGACAATGCTTCTTATAAAGCAATGGAACCGGTGGCTTCGAACTGGGAGAAACACGATGCGCTCGGCGAGGCGATCCTTGCAGGCGCAGAGGAAAGTGGTGTCCGGATCTTCAGCGGCGGATCGATCGCACTGGATCTGACCCAGACATCGTACTCGACGGTGCCGTCGGTCGATGTGGAGGTCGGAGACAAGAGTTCGGACCACTCTGAGGCGGCACAGAAAATTGTCGCAGAGGGAATTACAGCGGGACTTGAGAAATATTTCCGGGAGAATCCCGTGAAGGACGGCGCACTGGCGCGCCTCACAAAGAAAAGCGGCAGCCTGTCAGAAAAAACAGTGAATCCGTAAAAAATGCCGCCGGCTGCCTAGTGTTCCACGGGAAATCTCTATAAATGTGAACCTGGACACAGGCAATACCCCTTATTTCAGGAGCACCCCTCCGAAGGACCGGCTGCGTAGTTTTATTATAAGAAATGGATGGGAATTCTGCAAGCAGCTGTAGAATGCATATCAAAATATGGAGCCTTTGTACAAAATGCCGCCGGATATTTACAGGCGGCATTTATTTTTGTATAATATTGCCTATATTCTGGTTTCGGAGAGGAGCCGGGATATGAGATGCCTGTTTATACAGATGTGAGTGGTTGACATCAGTGCATCGCGGGTTACTCGTAAAAAGTAGAGGGAAGAACAGGAGGTACTTTATGGATTACAAGCAGACAGCGCAGGGCGTGCTGGATCACGTCGGCGGACCGGGGAATGTAATTTCAGCGGCACATTGTGCGACGCGTCTTCGCCTGGTTATCGCGGACAACAGTAAGCTGGACAAGGCAGCGGTCGAGGATGTCGATGGCGTAAAAGGATGTTTTGAGGCATCCGGACAGATTCAGGTCATCATCGGGACCGGTGCGGTCAATAAGGTTTACGATGAGTTTATTAAAATGGCAGGTGTTTCGGAGGGGTCCAAGGAGGATGTCAAGCAGGCAGCTGCATCGAAGCAGAATCCGTTCTTCCGGGCAATCAAGACACTCGGTGATATTTTCGTTCCGATCATTCCGGCAATCGTTGCATCCGGACTTCTGAACGGCCTTCTGGGCGGCATGACCCAGCTCTGGCCGAGTATGGCAAACAGTTCACTCTATGAAATTATCAATCTGTTTGCAGGTGCGGCACTCTCGATGCTGCCGATCCTGATCGCGATCAGTGCGGCAAAGAAATTCGGCGGCAACCAGTTCCTGGCAGCGGTCATCGGATTTATCATGGTACACCCGTCGCTGGTCAATGCGTGGACGCATTATATCGATGACGGAACCGGCAACATGATTCTGAACCCGGCGATCAAGGAATTCTTCCACGTCGGCGGCTACAGTGTCACAAACCTCGGCTATCAGGGCCACGTTATCCCGGTTATCATTGCAATTCTTTTCATGTGCTGGATTGAGAAGAAGCTGCACAAGGCAGTTCCGGAAATGCTGGATCTCTTTGTCACACCGCTGGTAACGGTACTGGTTACAGGCCTTCTTACCATCGCAGTGATCGGACCGGTCTTCTCAACGGTTGAGGGATGGATTCTGGCAGCGGCGAAGGCACTGATCGGACTGCCGTTTGGAATCGGAGGACTGCTGGTCGGCTTCCTGTATGCATTTACAGTCGTTGCGGGCTTCCATCATATGTACAACATGATCGAGGCACAGATGCTCGGCGCCGGCGGCCTGAATACCTGGATGCCGGTTGCAACCGCGGCAAACGTCGCACAGGGTGCCGCGGCAATGGCAGTTTCTTTCAAATCAAAGAACCCGAAGACCAAATCCGTGGCAATGCCGTCCTCGCTGTCCGCGTTCCTCGGCATTACTGAGCCGGCAATCTTCGGTGTCAACGTGCGCTACCGCACCCCGTTTATCGCGGGCTGCATCGGCGGCGGACTCGGCGGTATGGTTGCCACTCTGACAGGTGTCGGCGCGACGGCTTATGGTGTAACCGGTCTGTTCGGTTTCCTGATCACACCGGGATTTACCCTTTCTTACGCACTGATCCTTCTGGTTTCCTTCGTGGCGGCATTTGCAATTTCCTTTATTCTGTATAAGGATCCGGCAGAGGAACTGGAACGGCTCAAAAAATCAGAAGAAAAGACAACTACCGCAGTTGGTGAGACGGTAGCAGCAGGCGCTGCAGCTGCGGCAGGTGCTGCTGCAGCATCAGAGGCGGATGCAGCCTCCGGCACAGAAGCTGCCGGCGAGCCGAAGATCATTTATGCGCCTGCAAAAGGCAAAGCAATTCCGTCCGCTGAGATTCAGGATCCGACATTTGCGGCAGAGGTACTTGGTTCCGGCATCGGAATCATTCCGGAAGACGGCAAGATCTACGCGCCGTTCGACGGCTCTCTGGATCTGCTCTATGACACCAAACACGCACTCGGCCTGACATCCAAAGACGATGTCGAAGTTCTGATTCATGTCGGTATCGATACCGTACAGCTCGAAGGCAAGTACTTTACGGCACATGCGAACAGCGGCGATGAGGTGAAGAAGGGACAGCTTCTGCTGGAAGTTGACCTTGCCGGCATCCAGGCTGCGGGCTACAAGATTGATACACCGATCATCGTCACGAATACCGATGATTACGCTGAAGTTAAAGGTATTAAGACCGGTCCGGTAGAGCCGGGTGAGCCGGTAATTGAGGTGCGATAAATCGGAGTTTGTCGGGTACGCGCCTGTTTTACAGGATGCCATTTTCTACGCGGCTCAGGTGGAATTCGCCGCTTTAGAAAAGGCCTCCTGATACAGGCGCGAGTTCTACAAACCCCGATTTGAAGAAGAGGGAGAAAACTATGGCAAGAGACAACTGGCGTCTGGCCTATCATCTGATGCCGCCGGACGGGTGGCTGAATGACCCGAACGGGCTGTGTCAGGTAAATGGCCAATATCATATTTATTTTCAGTATGCGCCGAATACGCCCGGGCCGGATGGAAAGAAGCACCGGACCTGGGGGCACTATGCGGGGCCCGATCTGATTCATCTGGATTTTGAGGGCGTTCCGTTCTGGCCGGAAGAACCGGACCGTGACGGCTGTTATTCCGGCAGTGCGTTTATCCATGAAAATGAAATCTGGCTGTACTATACCGGAAATATCAAACTGGCCGGTGATTATGACTATATTCACGATGGCCGTGAGAGCAACACGATTCTTGTCCGGACGAAGGACGGAAAAACGTACAGCGGGAAGCAGGTACTTTTCGGTACGAAGGATTATCCGGCAGAATGCACACGCCATGTGCGCGATCCGAAGGTGTGGGAGCAGGACGGCATCTATTACATGGTGCAGGGCGCGCGGATGAACGATGACAGCGGGTCGGTTCTGCTCTATGAGAGTGAAGATCTTTATGACTGGAAGCTGGTGAAGATCATTGCCACAGAGGAGCCCTTTGGCTACATGTGGGAGTGTCCGGATTATTTTGAACTGGACGGTGAGCAGGTACTCTCGATCTGCCCGCAGGGCATGGAGGCAGAGGAATTCCGTTATCAGAACAACCATCAGGCAGGTTACTTTATCATGCAGGGCGATCTGCGCGGGGAACAGTCATTTTCTGCATTCAGAGAGTGGGATTACGGTCATGATTTTTACGCGCCGCAGAGTTTTGTGGACGAGCAGGGAAGACGCCTGTTCATCGGCTGGGCAGGCCTTCCGGATAAGCCGTACGGCAATCCGACAGATGTGCGCGGCTGGGAAAACTGCCTGACGGTGCCGCGTGTATTACAGGTGAAAAATGGTGTCGTGACGCAGACACCGGTGGAGGAACTCAAATCCCTCCGTTTCGACGAACAGACAATTGCGCCGGACGGCACACTGGTACTGCCGGACGCGGCCGGAGATGTTGAAATCCGTTTCGCAGACCCGTCAGCTGCATGGAACATTGCCATTGGTGACGGTGTGACGCTGGCATTTGCCGGCGGCGTTCTGGAACTGAATATGACAGAGGCAGACGGATGTGGCCGCGGTGCGCGCCGCGTGAAGGTGGATGCAATTCAGGATCTGCGTCTGCTGATCGACCGCTCCATGCTCGAGATTTACTGCAATGACGGGACGATTGTGTTTGCATCCCGGTTTTATCCGGAAGATCCGGATGACAGAGCGGACCGGTCACTGTCTGTGGCATTTGCATGCCCGGGTGCGGAAATTACCGCTTGGCAGATGAAGGCGCTGCCGGTCAATGAACAATACTGAACGACTGCAGCGCTGCCGGATCCGTATCAGCCGGCCGGCAGCACTGCAGCAGGACTTTGGCAGAACGATCAACGCCGGCGGAAGGGAGGACGATTCATGTATGATGTAACAGCACTGGGGGAATTATTGATCGATTTTACGCCCTGCGGCGTGAGCGAGGCAGGACGCGCGCTGTTCGAGCAGAACCCGGGCGGCGCCCCGGCAAATGTGCTGGCGGCTCTCTCGAAGCTGGGCTGCCGGACGGCATTTATCGGAAAGGTCGGAAATGACATGCACGGTGCCTATTTGCGCGGTGTGCTGGAGGGCCTGGAGATCAACACGGCAAATCTGATCAGCGATCCGGATGTATTTACCACGCTGGCGTTTGTCGCACTGCAGAATGGAGAGCGCAGCTTCTCCTTCGCCAGAAAACCCGGCGCCGATACACAGCTGAAACCGGAGGAACTGAACGAGGATCTGCTGAAACAGACGAAGATCTTCCACTTCGGCTCGCTGTCTCTGACCGATGAGCCGGCCAGAAGCGCGACATATGCAGCGGTGAAAACCGCAAAGGAAGCCGGTGCGCTGATTTCCTACGATCCGAATTACCGCGCCCCGCTCTGGCAGAGCCGGGAGGCCGCGATCCGCGAAATGCGCGCAGCGATTCCATATGTCGATATCATGAAAATCTCCGATGAGGAATGTGATCTGCTCACGGATGCATCCGACCCGGACGAGGCGGCAGTCCGCCTCCTGGCGGCGGGCGTTAAATGCGTCGTTGTGACGTGCGGCGGAGACGGCGCGCTGCTGAAAACAGCATCCGTCAGCGCGCAGGAGCCCGCGATGAAATGCGAGCTGGTCGATACGACCGGCGCCGGTGATTCCTTCTGGGGCGGCATTCTGTACCAGTTTGCCTCCAACAGCTGGAAGCCGGAAGATCTGGATATGGAAAAAGCGCAGACAATGCTGCGCTTTGCAAATGCGGTTGCGGGTCTGTGTGTACAGAAACGCGGTGCCATTCCGGCGATGCCGTCGAAGGAAGCCGTCGAGGCAGTTATTTCATCATTTCATGAATAAACTGAATCAGCTTCGGATGACAGTGATCTTTTACAATGATAATACTTTGTGTTTTGGAGACCAGCATGTAGAAATTCGTGCTGGTCTCTATGATTCTCTGCAGGTCGGTGTATTTTACAGAAGTGTGGCCGCGCAGACTGTGCTGCTCGAGATGGTCTTCGTAAAATTCCGTTTTCATGACCATATTGTGGGCGGTCTCATTTGCCAGATACATCCGCCGCTCCATGTAGCGCGGGATAAACCAGGAAATCGCCGGCAGCAGGATCAGCATGATGACATAGAGCTGGATCGAACTGCGGTTGTGGCTGCGGATCGAGAAGACCAGCAGGCCGGCGAGCACGGCCTCAATCAGAAGAATCACGGCAGCCATCGTGCGGCGGTTGGAGAGCGCGTGATTGAGCTTGCGGAATTCGTCCAGTGTGATAACGGTAGTTGTTTCATAAAGGGGTTTGTGGAAATTCATGGGACAACTCCTTTTTAGTTGCTGCAGGCCTGTGCGATCGCTTCCGCGCGTTCAAATGCCTCGTCTGTCCAGGGATACGATGAATCGGAAATGCCGGCATCTGTCAGCAGCGATTCACCTTCGGCAGTCCGGAGCGTTTCCAGCGTCTCATCCAGAAGCTGAAGCTGTTCCGGAAATTCATCTTTTGCAGATTCGTGAAGAGAATCATAGTAAGCATAGGTCATGGCTGCGATCATCTCCGCATCCAGGTCGGTGCCGAGTGCAAAATCGAGTGCATCCGCCGCGGCCTGCGCAGATTTGAGGCTGGATCCGGCCTCGCCCGGGTGTACCTGATCCATAATCTCAGTGAGAACCACGCTCAGACCTGCATCGACATCGGAAATCGTGATGTCGGAGGCGGAAGCGGCGGCTGTGTTTTCGTCCGGGACCGCGGATGCGGCAGAATCGGCCGATTCAGTCACGGACGCAGCCGGTTCAGTCACGGATGCAGCCGATTCAGTCACGGATGCAGCCGATTCAGCCGCGGATCCGGCCGATGTTCCGGATTCCGGACCCGACGGAGCGGTTTCATTTTTGGTACTGCCGGATGCGGCAGTACCGCAGGCTGCAATTAACAGAGATAATAAAGTGATCAGTAAGATCAAAGCTCGTTTCATGATAAACCTCATAATTGGATATATGGTGTGATGATATC
This sequence comes from Eubacterium sp., assembly GCA_017459675.1. Classification (GTDB taxonomy): domain Bacteria; phylum Bacillota; class Clostridia; order Lachnospirales; family Lachnospiraceae; genus CADBRN01. Next base: position 2,556 of record JAFUCM010000027.1, on the reverse strand, counting down.
CGGGTCAATGCGCCGTGTCCGCAATTGCATAAATGCATCGCGTCCGGGCTCCCTGACCCTGATATCATCACATTGTAAAGCATCCTTACCAAAAGTGCAAATTGCCTCATAGTGGAATCCGTGATAAACTGTTTTTTCAGGAAAAGAAAGGAATCTAATCACTATGGACATTATCAAAACCCTTGCTGCGGAGCTGGAGATCCGGCCGCAGCAGGCAGAAGCGGCGGTGAAACTGATTGACGAGGGAAATACCATTCCCTTCATCGCACGCTATAGAAAAGAAGCAACCGGCGCACTCAATGACGAAGTGCTCCGCAACCTGTTCGAACGTCTGACATACCTGCGCAATCTGGAGGAGAAGAAGGCACAGGTGCTCGGAACCATCGAGGAGCAGGGAAAGCTGACGCCGGAACTGGCGGCAGCCATTGAGAAGGCGGAGACGATGGTCGTGCTGGAGGATCTGTACCGGCCGTACCGGCCGAAACGGCGCACCCGCGCGACGATCGCGGTTGAGAAAGGGCTGCAGCCGCTGGCGGATCTGATCCTGGCGCAGGAGACAGATCAGCCGCTGGAGGAAGCCGCGGCAGCATACATTTCGGAAGAAAAAGGTGTCGCAGACGCAGCTGAGGCCATTGCCGGCGCGTCGGACATCATCGCAGAAGAAATCTCCGACAATGCCGAATACCGTCACGGCATCCGCAATCACACCCGCCGGACCGGCATTCTGGTGACGGCCGCGGCAAAGGATGCGGAGGAAAATGGTGTCTATTCGATGTACTATGACCATCAGGAAGCCGTCGCGAAAATTCCGGGCCACCGCGTGCTGGCGATCAACCGCGGTGAGGCGGAAAAGGCACTGACGGTGAAAATTCAGGTGGATGAGGAGATGGTACATCGTTTTCTCGCTCACAACATTATCAAAAGAAACAATCCGTTTACGACGCCGGTCCTGCAGGCCGTGATCGCAGACAGCTACAAGCGTCTGATTGCGCCGGCGATCGAGCGCGAGATCCGCAATGAGCTGACGGAGACAGCCGAGGACGGCGCGATCAAGGTCTTCGGCAAGAATCTGGAGCAGCTCCTGATGCAGCCGCCCATTTCCGGGCAGGTCGTCCTGGGCTGGGATCCGGCATTCCGCACGGGCTGCAAGCTGGCAGTCGTGGATGAGACCGGCAAAGTCATCGATACCGATGTCATTTATCCGACGGCGCCGACCAACGCGAAGAAACAGGCAGACGCCCGCGCCGTGCTGACAAAATTCATTTCCAAATACAATATTTCACTGATTTCGGTCGGCAACGGCACCGCGTCCCGCGAATCCGAGCAGTTTATCGCAGAATACCTGAAGACCATTTCGGCAAAGGTGCAGTACGTCATCACCAATGAGGCGGGGGCGTCTGTTTACTCCGCCAGCAAGCTGGCAACCGAAGAATTTCCGGAATTTGATGTGGGACAGCGCAGCGCCGCATCCATCGCGCGCCGCGTACAGGATCCGCTGGCCGAGCTGGTCAAGATCGACCCGAAATCCATCGGTGTCGGCCAGTACCAGCATGACATGAACCAGAAAAAACTCGGCAGCGCCCTCGGCGGCGTCGTCGAAGACTGCGTCAACCGCGTCGGCGTGGATCTGAACACCGCGTCCGCACCGCTGATGGAATACATTTCCGGCATTTCCAAGCCGATTGCAAAAAACATCGTGGCCTACCGCGAGGAAAACGGCCGCTTCCAATCCCGCAGAGAACTGCTCAAAGTGCCGAAGCTCGGGCCGAAGGCATTCGAGCAGTGTGCCGGATTTATGCGGATCGCCGGCGGCAAAGAGCCGCTCGATGCGACAGCTGTCCACCCGGAGGCATATGACGCGATGAAGCGCCTGCTGGAGCTGCTGGGCCTGAAGCTGGAAGACGTGCTGGCAGGAAAAGAAAACAGGCGGCTGTCCGAAGTGATCCGTGAGATGGAACGTGCCGGAAAATCCGGCAAGGCCGGCGGGACGGATACGAACGGAAAATCCGGCAAGGGCAGCGGGGCAGCTACAGCCGGCAAAGATGACGGGGCAGATGCCGACAGCACAGCGAAACAGGCCGGCCCGGATGCGGCACAGCTGGCGCAGATCCTCGGCATCGGTGAAATCACCCTGCGCGACAACATCAAAGAACTCATGAAGCCCGGCCGCGACCCGCGTGCCGACATGCCCAAACCGGTGCTGCGCAGCGACGTCCTTGAGATCGAAGACCTGAAAGAAGGCATGATCCTCAAGGGAACCGTCCGCAACGTCATCGACTTCGGCGCATTTGTCGACATCGGCGTGCACCAGGACGGCCTGGTACACATCTCACAGATGTCCAATAAGAAATTCGTCAAACACCCGCTGGAAGTCGTCAGCGTCGGAGACGTCGTGGAAGTGAAGGTAATCTCGGTCGATGTGAAGCGCAAGCGGACCGGGCTGTCGATGAAGCTGTGAGGAGACAAGGGAGACAGGGGACGGTTCTCTGGCTCCGTCCGTGATAGCAGGATGCAATTTCCACGCAGCTCAGGTGGAATTCGCTGCTGTGGAAATGG
>JAFUCM010000070.1 GCA_017459675.1 Eubacterium sp. | reverse complement strand
ACCAGAATATCTGTAACAACAAGTTCACGCGGATTATTAATGCGGGCAGAGACAGTATGCTCTCCGATTCCGGCGCTGATAATAACATGTCTTCTGTTTTTCACGGTCATGCCGTGTGCATTGCGCGGAAACAGACGAAAATCAGGTCCTACCAGAGACCGGCCGCCCGGAAGCTGCATAATCCCGCCATGATAATGTCCGCAGTAAGTTACATCCGCGCCCCATTTCAAATAGGCATAAATCTGTGCCGGGTTGTGTGCGAGAAGAATGGTAAGTTCATCACGGGAAGGGTGTCCGAATCTGTCACACAAAACTGAAACCGGCATCCGGCTTCTCTGAAAACGGCTGTAATACCGGCGCGGCATATCAAACCCGCAGATTCTCACAGTTACATCACCACATCTTACCGCTGCGCTTTTATTTTCGAGAAAGATAACTCCTGCTTCCTCCAGCGGCATTTTATATTGCGCGTACATGGTTCCGTACTGCTCCGAATATATTTTGGCACGATACTCGTGGTTTCCTGTTCCGCACCAGACGGTATGACGCTGTGCCAGTTCTTTCATAAACTGCACCGCCGGTTCAACCGAATATCCCGGCCGTGCAATAAACATATCGCCGCCGCACAGAACCAGATCCGGGTTCGCCGCATCAATCAGATCCAGAACAGCCCGGGTTTCATCCGGCTCTGCTGCATTATGCAGATCTGTCAGAAATACGGTCCGGATCGTCTGCTTTCCGAGCGCAGTTCTTTTCACACGTACTGTGTAATTTGTCTGAATCAGTTCTTTCATATACACCCTTTACATGACAAGAGCTCTGACTGTCGTCAGAGCTCTCTTATGCATTAATTGTATTTGCGCTTTCTAGCTGCTTCGGATTTCTTTTTGCGACGAACGCTCGGCTTCTCGTAGTGCTCTCTCTTACGGATTTCCTGCTGAATACCAGCCTTCGCGCAGCTGCGCTTAAATCTTCTCAAAGCGCTGTCCAATGTCTCGTTTTCTTTGACGATTACATTAGCCATCCCCAGACCTGACCTCCCTCCGGTTGCGAACTCATGCTGAAACACCTTGATAAACGGCATTTCGCACGTATCTAATTATAACAGGTTTTCTTTAAACGTCAATAGATATTTCGCTTAATTTCACACTGCCTTCATGCGTAACGGCTGTACTTTCAGGAAAGCTGTGCTTCCAGAAGTCCCTTCGCTTTGTCGATCAGTTCCCCGATCTTCTCCGGATTCTTTCCGCCGGCCTGTGCCATATTCGGACGGCCGCCTCCGCCGCCGCCGACAATTTTGGCCGCTTCACGGATCAGATTGCCTGCATGTGCGCCGGCCTTCTGCGCTGCGTCTGTCGCCATGGCTACAAGTGTTACCTTGCCGCCTTTTGCAGATGCAAGCAGGACGACGCCCTCGCCGATTTTCTCTTTCAGCTGGTCCCCGAGATTGCGCAGCTCATTGCCGTCCGTATCCGGAACAGAAACCGCCAGCAGCTTCACGCCGCCGACTTCCTGCACCTGATCCATGACATCTCCCAGAGATTCCTGTGCAAGTTTATTCTTCAGTGCCTCATTTTCACTGTTCAGAGATTTGATCTCTGTCTGCAGATGTGCGATCCGCTCCGGCAGGTCAGCGGCATCCGTTTTCAGAAGTGCTGCCGCCTTGTGCAGAATTGCTTCCTGTTCTGCATAATAATGAATCAGATTTGCTCCCGTCAGTGCCTCGATTCTGCGCACACCTGAGGAAATTCCGGCATCGGAGAGAATCTTGAAATACTGGATCTCATTGGTATTGGAAACATGTGTTCCGCCGCAGAGTTCCTTGGAGAAATCTCCCATGGACACAACGCGCACGCTGTCGCCGTATTTCTCATCAAACAGTGCCATGGCACCGGTCTTTCTGGCATCTTCGAGCGACATGATATCGGTTGTGACTGCCAGTGCATTTCTGATCTCGTCATTCACCAGCTTCTCGACCTGGCTGATCTCCTCTGCCGTCATCGCCTGGAAATGCGCGAAGTCAAAACGCAGACGTGTCGGAGAAACAAAGGAACCCTTCTGTTCTACATGGGAACCCAGCACTGTCTTCAGTGCCTTCTGCAGCAGATGGGTCGCGCTGTGGTTGCGCGCCGTCGCCATACGGGCCTCCCGGTCAACCTGCAGAGACGCTCTGGAGCCGTTCTGGATCACACCGCTCTCCACATAGCCGACATGTCCGATCATGCCGCGGATGTGAATCGTATCCTCGACACGGAAAACACCGTCAGCCGTTTTGATCACTCCGACATCACCGACCTGTCCGCCCATCGTTCCATAGAACGGAGTTGTGGCCGTTACAATCGTGCCCTTCTCTTCTGTGCCGAGAACCTCTTTCATTTCTGTCTCACCGGCAACCGCGAGAATCTCTGATTCCATCTCCAGATGATCATAATAGCCGTCGAATTCAGAAGTAACCGATGCGTCGATTTCATCATAGACCGTCGCATCCGCACCCATGAAGTTGCTGGTTGCGCGGGCCTTCCGGGCAGTCTCCTGCTGTACCTTCATGCAGGCTGCAAATCCTTCTTCATCGATGCTGTATCCTTTTTCCTCCAGAATCTCGCGGGTCAGATCCAGCGGGAATCCGTAGGTATCGTACAGTTTAAATGCATCTGCGCCTTCCAGTGTCTTCTTACCGGCTTTCTGCAGCCCGGCTTCCATATCGCCGAGAATACGAAGTCCCTGATCCAGCGTCTTGTTAAACTGCTCTTCCTCGTTGTTCAGAACCTTGATGATAAAAGTCTTGCGGTCCTGCAGTTCCGGATAAGCTGTACTGGAATCCTGCATCACACGGACCGAGAGATCTGCCAGGAACTGATGATCGATACCGAGAATGCGTCCGTGACGCGCTGCGCGGCGGATCAGACGGCGCAGTACATAACCGCGTCCTTCATTGGAAGGCATAATACCGTCAGAAATCATAAAGGTCGCAGAGCGGATGTGGTCTGTAATCACGCGGACCGAAACATCTGTCTTCGCATCTGTCCCGTATGTTACCCCTGCCACACGGCAGACCTCATCGCGCAGTGCGCGGACGGTGTCCACATCGAAAATCGAATCGACATCCTGTACAACCACTGCGAGACGCTCAAGGCCCATGCCTGTGTCAATATTCTTCTGCTCCAGTTCCTCATAATGGCCTGCGCCGTCATTGTCAAACTGGCTGAATACGACGTTCCATACTTCGATATAGCGGTCGCACTCACAGCCGACTGTGCAGTCCGGTTTGCCGCAGCCGTATTTCTCGCCGCGGTCATAATAGATCTCAGTACACGGACCACAAGGACCGCTTCCGTGCTCCCAGAAGTTGTCCTCTTTGCCGAACTTGAAGATGCGCTCCGGCGCGATATGCATTTCGTCACGCCAGATGCCGAATGCCTCATCATCATCCACGTAAACAGACGGATACAGCCGTTCCGGATCCAGACCGACAACCTCTGTCAGAAATTCCCACGCCCACGGAATTGCCTCTTTCTTGAAATAATCGCCGAAAGAAAAGTTTCCGAGCATTTCGAAAAATGTGCCGTGCCGGGATGTCTTGCCGACATTTTCAATGTCACCGGTACGGATACATTTCTGACAGGTCGTCACGCGGGTACGCGGCGGAATCTCTGCGCCGGTAAAATACGGCTTCAGCGGCGCCATGCCGGAGTTGATCAGCAGAAGGCTGTTATCATTGTGCGGGATCAGCGAAAAGCTCGGCATCCGCAGATGTCCCTTACTCTCGAAAAACTTCAGGAACATCTCCCGCAGTTCATTCAATCCATACTGTTTCATGGAACAAACTCTCCTTTTCAGGTATTCAATCTATAAGAATTTACTAACAAACGCTCAGATAAATGATTCTATCACAAACCATTATGCAAGGCAAATTTTCTTAAAGTTTTTCTTGCCCTTCTTCAGCAGAATTCCTTCTTCGCCAATTGCATCTTTCCTGACAGCGTACTTGAAATCTGTGATTTTTTCTCCGTCGAGTGAGACGCCGCCCTGCTCGACCTGTCTTCTTCCGTCCGAACGGGATTTGACCAGCTCCGCCTTCATCAGCATGGAGACAATATCGATCTCGTCATTTTCGTTGAAGTCCTCATCTGCAAGGATCGTCTTCGGCATCTCAGAAGCATCTCCGCCGCCGGCAAACAGTGCCTTTGCACCTGCCTCTGCTTTCTTTGCTTCTTCTGTTCCGTGAACCAGTTCGGTCAGCTGGTATGCGAGGATCTCTTTTGCCTGATTCAGCTGGCTGCCTTCCCATTTGTCCATCTCATCGATCTGCTCGACCGGCAGGAATGTGAGCATGCGCAGGCATTTCAGTACGTCTGCATCTCCGACGTTTCTCCAGTACTGATAGAAATCGTAAGGTGTCGTCTTATTCGGATCAAGCCATACCGCGCCTGACTGGGTCTTGCCCATCTTCTTGCCCTCAGAATTCAGAAGCAGCGTGATGGTCATCGCATACGCGTCCTTGTGGAGAATCCGGCGGATCAGTTCTGTACCGCCGAGCATATTGGACCACTGGTCGTCGCCGCCGAACTGCATGTTGCAGCCATATTCCTTGTAGAGCTTATAGAAATCGTAACTCTGCATCGGCATGTAGTTGAACTCCAGGAAGGAGAGGCCCTTCTCCATACGCTGTTCGTAACACTTTGCGCGCAGCATATTATTTACCGAGAAATGCGGGCCGATCTCACGGATAAATTCAATGTAATTCAGATTCATCAGCCAGTCGGCATTGTTGACCATCAGCGCCTTGCCGTCTGAAAAATCGATAAAACGGCTCATCTGCACTTTGAAACAGTCAATGTTGTGCTGAATGATCTCCGGGGTCATCATCTGCCGCATGTCCGTGCGCCCGGACGGATCACCGATCATGCCGGTGCCGCCGCCGAGCAGAGCGATTGGCTTATTGCCGGCTTCCTGCAGACGTTTCATCAGGCACAGCGCCATAAAGTGGCCGACATGAAGACTGTCTGCCGTCGGATCAAACCCGATATAAAAAACAGCATTTCCATTATTGACCAGTTCGCGCACCTCAGCCTCGTCTGTGACCTGTGCGATCAGATTTCTCGCCTGCAGTTCTTCGTAGATTTTCATTTGCTTTCCTCTCTTTGCTTTTGAATATAAAAAAGAGTGCGCTTGCGCACTCTCCGCGCGCGAACGGAATCGCGAAGCGATCTTCCTTGCCGCGAGCTGCGCATCCCCCGGAGGGTTTTACGTTATAGGAAATTCGAGGAATTTCCTATAATGTAAAAAACTTCCGTCCCATAACAGTTTTCCTGCTCAGGACGAAAGTCATCTGCTTTCGTGTTACCACCTTAGCTTCACGCACACCTCACGATGTACGCCTCACAGAGTCCCTCTGTGTATGAATACACCTGAGACTCCGGCGTTTATTACGTACGCCAGCACGCCGGGACCTACTTACGGACCTTTTCTTATCGGACAATTCATCTGTTCAGAAAATGAACGTCGTCATAGTCCGGTTCAGACCGGAGCTCCGGGAGGTATTCGTCTCGGGTTCCATGTGCGCCTCTCACCTTCCGGCAGCTCTCTGATCACTTTCCCCGGGCTACTTGTTCCCTTCACAGCCTTTAACAGCCACAAGTATATCTTTTCAACCGTTAATTGTCAAGGAAGGATCCCTTCATCTGTCAGGAGTTCTGTGCCGTCGGCAGCAGATGTGGCAAGCTGGTCGCACCGTTCATTAAATGCATGTCCGTCATGTCCCTTCACCCAGATGAAAGTGACATTGTGCGGTTCTTTCGCCGCGAGGAGCCGTTTCCAGAGATCAACGTTCTTTACCGGCTCGTTTTTTCCGCGCTTCCAGCCTTTTTTAATCCATCCGTCAATCCAGTGATCATTGAAAGCTTTTACCAGATACTGGGAATCCGAATACAGATTTACATCACAGGGACGGCGCAGCTCCTCGAGTCCGGCAATTGCCGCCATCAGTTCCATCCGGTTATTGGTTGTCCGGACATAACCTGCGGACAGCTCTTTCTCATGCACAACCCCTTTTGGATCCGTGTAACGAAGAATGGTACCATATCCGCCGGGGCCGTCCGGGTTCCCCCGCGCAGATCCGTCCGTGTAGATTTCTACAAACATATACGCGCTCTCCTGTTATCTGTCTGCGCTGATACATTTTTTTCCGTATTCAGCGATTTGCAAGTTCCCGTGCAAGATCATCCCAGGAGATTCCTTTTTCTGCCATCAGCACCATCATATGATACAGGAAATCAGACATTTCATAGACGGTTTCCTGTTTTTCCGGATTTTTCGATGCGATAATGATCTCCGTTGCCTCTTCCCCAAGCTTTTTCAGGATCTTATCGATTCCCTTGTCAAACAGATAATTCGTATAGGAGCCCTCTTTCGGGTGAATCTGGCGGTCCAGAATAACCTGATAAACATCATTGAGAACACTTGCCATCTGCTTTTTCTCTGAGACCGGATCCACGAGACTCCGGTAGAAACAGCTGCGGTTGCCGGTGTGGCAGGCCGCTCCGATCTGCGTAACACGCGCGAGCAGCGTGTCGTTGTCACAGTCGATCTGCATGGAGCGCACAAACTGCAGATGGCCGCTGGTCAGCCCCTTCTTCCACAGCTCCTGCCTGCTCCGGCTCCAGTAGGTCATGCGCCCGCTTCTGCAGGTCTCCGCAAAGGATTCTGCATTCATGTAGGCCAGCATCAGCACTTCGCCCGTTGCATCATCCTGCACAACACAGGGAACAAGGCCGGCTGCATCCGTCTTCATATCTTCCCATGTGAAATGCGGCTTTAGCGAGAGGTCAATCTGCTTCGGCAGAGCGGATTTTAATTCTGCATCACATGCAAAAATCCCCATCTCTGTCATGCCGGTAAGTGCCTCCGCACATCCTTCATCACAGAGCAGCAGGTCTGCATACTTCTCAATTGCTTCCCGGTTCGCAGCAAACAGATCTGCATCCGGAACATATGCCGCAATGCGGTTCTTTCCAAACCGCTCAGAGACCTCCTGCAGCATCTCCAGATTCGATTCCTTCTTCAGATTCAGAACCGCCATGGCACAGCCCGCATAGATCAGCTTCTTGATATCTTCCACACGCTTTACATTGCCGGCACCGATCACCGGAACAATTGCCTCTGCACAGATTTTCCGCAGCTGCTCAAGAGATGCCTCATGCGCCGCATCCCCCTCCGAGTGGTCAAAAACAACCAGACGCAGCGCACCGCCGTCCCGCTCCGCAGCCGCCGTCTGAATAACTGCATCACTGCCTGTGCCGTCGATGTGCAGGCAGGGGATTCTGCATTCTTCCATTCGATTCATAGTTATTTATCTCCTTATTCAATCCAACTATCCGACAAATCGGGGTTTGTCGGGTTCGCGTGCGATACAGTAAGCGTCCGGAGCAGGATACATTTCCTAAGCAGCGAATTCCATCTGAGCTGCGTGGAAATTGTATCCTGCGAACGGACGCGTATTTAAAAACAATCACCCCGACAAACCCCGATTTAAAGCTTACCTTTGGTCGACAGCACATCCGTGATCCGCTCATCAAAGGATGTCGCCATATCCAGTGTCTTTGCAAATGATTTGAACAGCGCCTCCGCTTTGTGATGATCATTCAGTCCGTCAAGTATCTTCAGATGCAGATTCATCTCTGCGCTGTATGACACGGCATAGAAGAATTCCCGCACCATCTCCGTGGACATGTCTCCCATTTTCTCAGTCGAAAAATCGCCGGTGAACATGAAATACGGTCTGCCGCAGAGATCGCACGCTGTCATGACGAGTGTCTCATCCATCGGCAGAATACTGCTGCCGTAACGGCGGATGCCTTTCTTGTCGCCGACTGCCTCTTTGATGGCCTGTCCCAGGACAATACCGGTATCTTCGATTGTGTGATGATCATCGACTTCCAGATCGCCCTGCACCTGCAGCTTCAGGTCGAACAGACCGTGACGCGCAAAGCCGGCGAGCATATGGTCAAAGAAACCGACACCTGTATGGATCTCATAGACGCCGGTTCCATCCAGATTTATTTCCAGCTGAATATCCGTCTCATTTGTTTTTCTGTGGATTACTGCTGTACGGTTCATTTGTTTCCTCCTGTACAGGTATCTTCATCTTTTTTAACGCCATTTATAGTCAGGCGCAGCCGCCGCTTACTTCTCATCCGCAAACCGGACTGCAATCGAATTGGCATGCGCTGTCAGTCCTTCGCTTTTTGCAAACTCCTCAATCAAAGTGTGGACTGCGCCGAGCGCTTCTCTGGAGTAATGAATCACACTGGACTTCTTCACAAAATCATCGACCGAAAGCGGCGAGAAGAATCTGGCCGTTCCGTTGGTCGGCAGGATGTGATTCGGCCCTGCATAATAGTCGCCGAGCGGCTCACTGCTGTACGGTCCCAGGAACATCGCGCCTGCATTCCGGACTCTGGCCATGATCTCAAACGGATTCCGGGTAACAATTTCAAGATGCTCCGATGCGACATCATCGACCGTCTCAATTGCATCCTCCATCGTATCCGCCAGCAGAATCATTCCGAAATGATCCAGCGACTTCTCGATGATCGCACGGCGCTCCAGTTTCTCAAGAAATACAGCGATTTCCTTCTGCACGGCTTCTGCCAGCTCCCGGCTGGTTGTCACCAGTACGGCAGAGGCAAGTTCGTCATGCTCCGCCTGTGAAAGCAGATCTGCCGCAACATAACGCGGATTTGCCGTCTCATCAGCAAGCACGAGGATCTCACTCGGACCTGCTACCGAGTCGATGCCGACTGCGCCGACAACAGATTTTTTTGCCAGTGCCACAAAAATATTGCCGGGGCCTGTGATCTTGTCGACACGCGGGATCGTCTCCGTGCCGTACGCAAGTGCGGCAATCGCCTGGGCTCCACCCACTTTAAAGATCCGGTCAACACCGGCTTCACTGGCTGCCACAAGTACGGCAGGTGAGATTTCCCCCTGCTTTCCGACCGGTGTTGTCATGATGATCTCTCCGACACCGGCCACCCTGGCCGGCACGATGTTCATCAGAACAGAGGACGGATACGCTGCTTTTCCGCCGGGCACATAGACCCCTGCACGGGCGAGCGGGCTCACCTTCTGACCGAGGAATGTCCCGTCTTCCGTGGTTGTAAACCAGCTGTTCATCCGCTGTTTTTCATGAAATGCACGAATGGATGCATGTGCGGACCGGATCACTTCCAGAAGGGAATCCGGTACTTTTTCATAGGCCGCAGCGATCTCCTGCTCCGTAACTTCGATGGTCTCCGGCGTCAGTGTAATATGATCAAACCGCTCTGTATAATCGAACAGTGCCGCATCGCCTTCCTGCCTGACGCGTGCCAGGATTTCCTGTACGACAGCTTCCTGTTCTGTATACCGCCCGGTATCACGCTGCGACAGAATCTCCCGGACCTGACGCCGCGTCTTTTCGTTGACTTCCAATATCTTCATATGACCCATGCCTCGTTATAAGAAATGTGTGCAGTGCCTGTTTTCAGATTGCTGCAAAACGTCTCGATTCAGACTGGCGCAAGCGACTCAATTCAGATTGCCGCGCAGTGCCTCGACCAGCTTTGTGATCCGCTCGTTGTCCATCTTCATGCTGACCGGATTGACAATCATGCGTGCGGAAAGCGGACAGACCTCCTCGAGCACGGAGAGACCGTTTTCCTTCAGGGTGCTGCCCGTCTCGACAATATCCATGATCACCTCTGAAAGTCCGACGATCGGCGCCAGTTCAATCGATCCGTTCAGCTTGATCAGTTCGACGGTCTGATTTTTCTGGTTATAAAAATAATCTTTTGCAATATTCGGGTATTTGGTTGCCACGCGGATCAGCTGATTATGTGTCAGATACTGCCGCGCACTCTCCGGCCCGCAGACACACATCCTGCATTTTCCGAATCCGAGATCCAGTACTTCATGCACCTTGCGGTTCTCTTCCATAATGGTGTCTTTCCCTACAATACCGATATCAGCAGCACCATATTCGACATAGGTCGGCACATCCGGTCCCTTTGACAGGAAAAAGCGCAGCTTCTGCTCTTCATTATAGAAAATCAGCTTTCTCGAACTTTTATCTTTCATTTCCTCGCAGGAAATCCCGATCCGTTCCAGCAGCTCCAGTGTCTGGAATGCAAGGCGTCCCTTTGTCAATGCAAATGTTAAATATCTCATCTAATTAATCCTCTGTCTGTGCATTCAGTCCCTGCCGTATGCAGTGTCAATCCGTCCTGCTTTTTGTTCAGTCAGCCGGAAGTTCCTGGACTTCCTTTGTCTGCAAATTAATTGCGTATCGCTCAGTTTCCGAGCGGAAATAAATGATGCCGCCAAACTGATTGCGCTCTCCGTAGGCGCGGTAATCATCCAGCTCCTTGCCGGCTTCGAACCGCACACATGCGACATCCATTCCTCTCCTGCGGTGGTCCTCCGCAAGCCGGATTGCTTCCGTTTCAAGATAATCCGGGTAAAGAACCATCGTTTTAATATCTGCGATCGGAAGTTCGATGTTCTGCCGCTCAATTGCCATCAGCAGCGCATCCACTTCTGTTGTAAATCCGACTGCCGCGGCCTTCGGTCCGAAATGTTCCACCAGGTTATAGCGGCCGCCCTTAATAATGGCATCACCGGTTCCATAGGTATATGCCTGGAAAATGATCCCGGAATAATAGCGGTATGCCGTCAGCATCCCGAGATCAAATGTCACATAATTTTCGCAGCCATATGCCTGAAGAATCTCATAGATCCGCAGCAGGCGGTCACATGCCTCGCGGGCAGTCCTGTTCGTCGTCAGGCTGCGTGCCTTTTCCAGAACACTGACATCCCCGTATAATTCGGGAATGGAACAAAATGCCTTCTGCAGATCATCCCGCAGGTGCAGTCCGGAGACCAGTTCCTGCACACCGAATTTATTCTGAATGGTCAGCAGATGGCGCAGCTTTTTCTGCGTGTCCGCATCCATGCAGGCCTCATTTGCCAGCGACTGGAAATAATCCACATGTCCGAGGCTGATCTGAAAATCAGGGAGGCCGGCATCCCGCATCACAGAGACAACCAGCGAGATCATCTCCGCATCCGCTTCCGGTCCCTCATCCCCGTAAAGTTCGACACCCATCTGTGTCTCTTCTTTGAGACGGCCCTGGTAACTGCTGTTATTCTGGAAGATTCTGCCGTGATAACACAGCCGGAGCGGCCCTGTCTCCTCTGCAAAGTACATGGAAACAAGACGTGCGACAGAAGGTGTAAAGTCCGGCCGCAGAACCAGCATGTTACCGTCTCTGTTAAAGAACCGGTACATCTCTTTCATGGGGGTTGTGCCGATCTCTCCGGAAAAGACTTCTGAGAACTCAAAAACCGGCGTCTCAACAGACTGATATCCGTAGGAACGGAATTTCTTCTCAATCTTACGTTCCAGATATCTCTTTTTATCACATTCTCTGCCGAAAATATCTCTGACACCTTCCGGTGTGTGGATCAAATGATTCATCGAACTGCTCCTTCACTTTAGTTTGCTAACACGCTAACATGTTATCACGATAAATTCTCTTGTCAACCTTTTTTCTTCGCTTTTCTTTTTCAGGCGGCGGTTTTTTTACCCGTCACGCTCATTCAGATCCATCTGCAGACGATCCAGGTACGGAATCTGCACACCCCGCTTCGGCGAAAGAAACCAGGCCGGATTCAGTTCGTCATAGTGAAACCGCTTCGGCCCGCCGTTTTCCGCCCGCTTCAGATAAACCTGCAGTTCTGAAAGCCGGAGATAATAAAACGTATCCCGCGCTGAAAAATACAACAGCAGAAATGCAATCCCCTGCTGCTTCTCGAACTGTTCCATGAAATCAACCTGATGCGGGTGCACATTTGCGAGCGGAAAGGAATCTGTCCTGCACTCCTTCGCATCAAAACACACCGGCACACCCTGCACGGCACCGATATAATCCACCGTACTCTTCTGGTCGAAATAAGCCAGCGTGATATGCCGGCTCTCCTTATCAATCCGGATGGGTGTGATCGGCGTCGGCACTTTCTGGATCAGCGCGAGACCATTTGTGCGGTAACTCTCATTGGTCATATTGACCATTTCCTCGAGCAGTGAGCCCCGCAGGCCGCGTGTACCCCACGTTCCCATTTTTATCCTCTTTCCTGATTATTATGGATTCGTGTAATCATCCATTCCGTGCTTCAGCGTTCCCAGCTTGTTCAGCGGCCAGTAGCGCAGCACAGCTTTCGCCAGGATCTTATCTTTTTCTACAAACGGCTGATCCCAGTATCTGGAATCCTTGGAGTGCAGACGGTTATCGCCGAGCATAAAGTAACAGCCGTCTGGAACCGTCAGCGGATAGTCCAGAAAACCTTCGTCCGTCACCCCCTGTTCCGGGCAGAACGTGTCTGTCAGCGGGGTCTCTGATCCGTTAACATAAACATATCCGTCGTGAATATCGATCACATCGCCCGGCAGACCGATCACCCGCTTGATAAACAGCTGGCTCTCATCATCCGGATACTTGAAGATCACGATATCATAGCGCTCCGGGCCTTCCTCCCGGTAGGCCAGACGGCTTCCGAAAATACGATTGCCGACCATAATGGTATTCTGCATCGATTCTGACGGAATTTTCGCATTCAGCAACACAAATTTTTCAAGGAGAAACACTGCCAGGATCACAATTGCAATCATAATGATATCCCCGATTACCTCCCGCATAACTGCATGTTCCTTCTTGTTATTGTCTTTCTTCTCTTTTTCAGTCATAAGTCCCTCTTTAATAAGCTGTTTTTTTCAGCAGTTCTTCCGGCAGTCCGCCGCCTTGCGGTATCCGGCAGATACCGGCAAGATCTGCCGGCAGATCTGCTGTCATCACCTGATTCTGCAGCTGCGGGAACATACCTGTATCCTCCGGAAAGATCACCTTCCAGGCATGCAGATACGGCCGCTTCAGTCCGAATTGCTGTTCTGCCAGACGGTTCACTTCCGCCTTTCCGTATTTTCTGTCCCCGACCAGCGGATGCCCGATGGCTGCAAGATGCGCCCGGATCTGATGCGTTCTTCCCGTGATCAGCTCCACCAGCAGCAGGGTGGCCGGTATTTCATGCTCCATATGCGCCAGCGGAACGATCTGTGTCTTCACCATCCGGCGTTCTTTCCCCTGTTCCGGTTTTCCGTCTGGATCAATTCTGCCGCCTGTTCCGGTTCCGCCTGCGGCTGATGCCTTCCGCCCTGCAGATAAACGATCTGCCGCAGATATGTCTGTAATACAGGATTTGTTATCTCTTTTATCGCGCTCCAGATACCCGTCCAGCAGAACAGGTTCCCGGATGATTCCAGACGCCAGAGCCAGATAAAACTTTCTGATTTCTCTTTTGCGGATCCACTCCGTCAGATGCTGTGCTGCCGCAACATGCTTTGCCGCAAGAACCAGCCCGCTGGTGTTCCGGTCCAGACGGTTTGCAGGTCCGACTTTGTAAAAATGCGGATCGATGTCCCTGAAATACCCGCGCAGATACTCTACCAGAGAAATATCGCCCGGACGGCTCTGCTGGGAAAGCAGCCCTGCAGGCTTATTAACCGCGATCAGATCCGCATCTTCATATACGATCCACGCCTCCGGCAATACAACATGCCGGACGCCAGCCGGCGCACGGCCTCTGTGCCTGCCGCCTGCTCCTGCGGTACGTCCATCGACGGCTGCTCCTGCGATACGTCCATCGCCTGCCGCTTCCGCAGTGCATTCGCCTCCTGCTGCTTCTGCGGTACCCATAAACTTCTGAATCGTTTCTTCGGCAAAATAAATCTTAACCGAATCGCCTGTTTTCAGAAGTTCTTTTCCGGCAGCCTTGCCGTCATTCAGCACGATGTTCTTCTTGCGCAGCATTTTATACAGAAACCCCGTGCCCGCATCGGGCAGATAGCGCTGCAGAAATTTATCCAGCCGCTGACCGGCCATCTGATCTGTTATTATGATTTCTCTCATCGTTTCTGCCCTTACAGTGCAATTGCCAGCAATGCAGTGCGCACGAGATAATCCGTATCTGATTCCGCCGGCTGTCTGTCATTTAACATTTCGATTCTGGACAAAAACTGTTTCTGATTGCTGCTGTCGAATATTTTGATGCTGCGCTTCAGGCCGGATGTCCGCAGCGACCTGGTGATATGATCCTCGAAGAAACGAAGATCCGCTGTCGAAACATCTTCATGCGTATAGGCCAGCACCTGATCCCCGGTAATCACAGCGGCATCGAGATAGAGATTCTTTTCTCTGGTTGTAAGAAACAGTTCGTACAGCATCTGGAGATTTCCTGATACAGAACTGATATTCCGGTAAAGCTCTGCATCCATAGACGGACGGAGCCATATCATAATTGCGCTGACAGCTGCCATTGCCGCAGGGATTACACCGACCATCGCGATCACGGTGTAAATACTGCGTTTATCCCCATGATTCAGATAGACACCGACAAAAAAAACGGTAAACGCAGCCACAAAAAACAAGACTGTCCGAATCAGACGGACACGCTTCTGACGCTTAATATATCCGTATTCCCCTTTTTGTCCTTTCATATTGCACGCCTCCGGCAGGTGGTCATGTACATCGAAAAAGCGCACCCGCATACAGCGGATGCGCTCCATAGCTGATTACTGATCACTGCTCTTCGTAAACTTCCTCTTCCGGAGCCTCTTCTTCCGGTGCATCCTGGTACGGTTCCTCTTCCTGTACCTCGATATTGGCAGAAGCTGCTACCTGCTGTTCCATCGGTACGAGCTGCTGCTTGTTCTCGTTGACGACGTCACGATAATCTTTCAGTACAGCAGAGAACTCTGTGAATGTACCGGTTGCCTCTTCAAGTGTATTGGTCATGATCGCAGCAAGATTGCTGAGGAGTTCGTCTGTGTAGGAAATCGCACTCATGCGGATGTTTGCGGCATCCTGGTCTGCACTGTCGACAATTCCCTGTGCCTCTTCATTGGCGGCGCTGATTGTCGCGTTCGCCTGTCCGTAAGCCTGCTTCATGATCTCAGTCTCTGAAATCATGCTCTGTGCCTGCTCCTCGGCGGCGCGGATAATCTGATCTGCCTTCTCCTGCGCATCGGCAAGAATCGCATCCTTGTTCCCGATAATCTTCTGATAGCGCTTGATCTCATCCGGCGTCTTCAGACGGAGCTCTCGCAGAAGCTCCTCAAGTTCCTCTTTGTTAACAATTATTTTGGTTGTGGAGAGCGGCTGATAACGACAGCTTTCAACGTACTCTTCAATTTCTTCAATAATCTGTTCAATTCTGCTGCTGCTCATTCTTCTGATTCTCCTTATCGATATATCCAAGCTTCCGGCGAATCTGTTCCTCTACGTAAGGCGGAACAAACTCCGTTATATTTCCTCCGAATTCAGCCACCTCGCGGACGGTTGTAGAACTCAGATATGAGTACTGAAGCGATGTATAAAGGAACGTCGTGTCAACTTCCGGCGCAAGCTTTCTGTTGGTCTGCGCCATCTGCAGTTCAAACTCAAAATCTGTAATCAGGCGCAGTCCTCTGACGATTACACCCGCTTCCCATTTGCGTGCAAAATCAACAGAGAGGCCGTTAAAACAGTCGACGGTAACGTTCTCAATATCTCTGGTTGTTTCCTCTAGTATCTTAACACGTTCATCTACAGAAAACAACGGAGATTTCGCAGAATTATTTAAAACGCCGATGACCACCTGGTCGAATAATTTGGATGCTCTTTTGATAATATCAAGGTGTCCGTAAGTAACCGGATCAAATGTTCCGGGGTAGACAGCTACATGCCGCATGTCTGATTCTCCTTCGTCTGACGTATCTATTATTATGATCGTTTCAGGAACAAATGCTGGTTTGTCTTGTAACGTTTCTCTCTGACAATTCTGTACCCTGCCTGAAGCACCGGCCCGCAGTCATACTGCAGCGCCGTCTCCAGTACAAACAGCGTATCCGGATGAACACATGCAGATGCAGCCAGACTCTGCATAACGGCAAACTCCAGTCCGCATCCATAAGGCGGATCCAGAAATACCAGATCAAATGGTTTCTTCCCGGCACACACTGAGACAGCAGAAAGTGCATCCATCTGCAGGACATCAGCCTGATCCGCAAGTCTGGTAAATGCGAGATTCTTCCGGATTACCGCGGCCGCACTTCTGCTGTTATCAACAAAACAACAATATTCCGCACCCCTGCTCAGTGCCTCGATTCCGATGCCCCCGCTTCCGGCAAACAGATCAAGGAATCTGCAGCCCGGGATTTCCGGCTGCAGGATGTTAAAAAGTGTCTCTTTAATTCTGTCCGTCGTCGGCCGTGTGTCTTTTCCCGGCGGCTTCTGTAGCGGCAGTGATCTGCATTTTCCCGCTATGACTCTCATAAAGTGCTTTCCCTTGAACTCTCTCTCCAGTCAAGATCTCCCCGGTCAAGTGCCATAATCAGACACTCCGCCGTCGCAATATTGGTTGCCACGGGAATCGTATACTGATCGCAGCACCGGACAATGCGGTCCACTTTCGGTTCTCCTTCTGCAATCATCTCGGGATTGTAGAAGAAAATAACAATGTCCATATCGTTGCGGGCGATCATTTCCGTAAACTGTTTGTCACCGCCCAGTGTTCCCGCGAGAAACTTATGCACTCTGAGATTCGTCACGTCCTCGATGCGTCTCCCCGTCGTCCCGGTGGCATACAGTTCATGCTTCTGCAGAATTCCCTTGTATGCAATGCAAAAATCTTCCATCAGGCTTTTTTTACTATTATGCGCAATTATTCCGATGTTCATTCACCTGCTCCTCCCACAAATAAACACTCCCATAATATTATAGCAAATTGCCAGTATTTTTTCAAACACAACATGTATTTTTATGCTTTTTTTACAAAACAATTCGCTTCATCATACGCATGGAAGGCGGCAGTGAAAGAACCGGCACAGCATGACCGTGATGCAGACACGCTTTCATTCAGGAAAAAAGCTGCCGGATCTGACGATCGATCCGACAGCTCACAGTTTCCGGATTATGCAGAACTGTCACAGCAATCCCGCACACACAACCTGATCAAATATCAAATGCGCCGAAGATGTTTTCATTTACGACATAGTATGCCTTGGATTCAGCGACGTTCACGTAAACTTTGATATCCTTCAGATCTGCAGCTTTGTTCTTTTTCTCTTTCCAGATTTCCTTAACACGTGCGACAAGTCCCTCAGAAGAAACGCTCTTGTCGTTGTACTGGATATATACAGCTGAATCAACTGCTGCAGCTTTCTTTGCTGTCTTCTTGGCAGCTGCCTTCTTAGCCGGTGCCTTTGCAGCTTTTTTTGCAGTTGCAGTTGCTTTTGCAACGGTCTTCTTTGCTGCTGTTGAAGTTTTCTCTTCAGCTTTCTCTACTGCGGCCGTAACCTTCTCAGCAGTCTTCTTGACAGCTTCCTTAACCGGTTCAGCTTTTTTGATCTCTGTTGCCTTTGTATCAGCTGCTGCTTTTGATGCGGTCGTTATCACAGCACTAGCAGGTGTATTGGTTTCAGTCTTCGCTGTGGAAACAGTTTTCTTTACTTCTGCCATTTTCTTACTTCCTCCTGAGCAAAATGCAAAAACTGTAAATTTAAATAACAAACCTTGTATATCATACCTTTTTCCACTTTTTTTTGCAAGTTCTGTTTGTATTTTTGGTATCTTGCACAATTGTGTGATTAATCATAGAAAAATGTCGTCATTTTGTTGCCGGATATAGAAATGAAGCCGCAATTGCAATGGTAAATTTTCATCCTTTTCCAGCTGCGGATCTGATTCCAGAATTTCACGGACTGCCTGATATGCTTCCTGCAGGATGGACTGGTCACGGTAAATATCCGCCAGATTCAGAAAGGCCAGCCCGCTCTGCCGCACCCCGAAAAGGTCGCCGGGTCCCCGCAGCTTCAGATCTTCCTCTGCGATGTGAAATCCGTCGTTGGATTCCTGCAGAATCTTCAGCCTTTCTGAAACCGGTCCTTTCCGGCCCTGCACAAAGATGCAGTACGACTGGTCTTCGCCGCGCCCGACTCTGCCGCGCAGCTGATGAAGCTGCGCCAGCCCGAACCGCTCTGCATTTTCGATCATCATGACGGTGGCATTCGGAACATTGATCCCGACTTCAATGACGGTCGTCGATACCAGAATCTGTATTTTATTCTCTGCAAAGGCCTGCATGATTTCATTTT
>JAFUCM010000069.1 GCA_017459675.1 Eubacterium sp. | reverse complement strand
CAGTATACAGGTAAATCCACGTTGCTACAAATGTGAGGTCACTTCATATTATCTCATTACGGATAAATCACAACCTTCAGCGCCTTCTTCTCCCGCAGGAGACGGATTCCTTCTTCGAATTCATCCAGCGGCAGCTCGTGGGTTACGATTTTGGAGAGTTCCTCTCCAAGTCCGCTCATCATCTCGATGGCAGCAGGTATGCTGTGATAGACTGCCATGGTTCCGAATACGGTCAGCTGTTTGGTGTTGATCTGAGATGGATAGACCGTGGAGGTCTGGGTGTTGTTCTGTCCGAAGATGAGGATGCGGCCGCCCTTGTTCATCAGCGGGACGAGTGCCTCGAAGACGGCACCTGCGCCGACTGCATCGATTCCGACATCCGGTCCGCCGCCCCATTTTTCTTTCAGTACGGCTTCGACATCTTCGGTCATCGGGTCAATGATGAAGTCCGCACCGCAGCGCTTCGCATCTTCCCGCCGGGATTCCATCGTCTCACAGAGCGCCAGATGTTTGACGCCGTAGGATTTCAGCATGTTGTAGAAAATCAGTCCGATTGCGCCGGCGCCGTAGAGTACGACACGCTCGTACGGCTGCGGATTCAGTTCCATCATGCCGTGCATGACGCATGCGACCGGCTCCGCGAGGGCCGCGATTTTTGCCGGAATTTCTTCGGAAACCGGATGCAGAAATGCTTCCGGCGCCACGCAGTATTCTGCAAATCCGCCGTCCACTGTCTGGCCGAGAATGGACGGATTCTCACACATATTTGTCAGGTTGCGGCGGCAGGCATCACACATGCCGCAGGGAACGATCGGCTCGATGATCACCCGGTCGCCTTTTTTCACGGAAGTGACGCCTTCTCCGAGTTCTTCGATATGTCCGAGAAACTCGTGTCCGAGAATCGTTCCCGGTTTCGCGTACTGTCCGGGCGGCACACTCAGCACATGCAGATCACTGCCGCAGATGCTTCCGGCCTCGATTTTTACCAGCACTTCTTTTGCCGCCGGTGACGGCACCGGCACCTCTTTGACACAGAATACGCCGTTTCCCTCAAATACGGCTGCTTTCATCGTCTTGCTCATCCCAAACCTTCCTTTCTGCAATGTAGATAATCACATTTCTAAGATTAATCTACCACACAACATTCCTTGAAAGTTATATGATTTGCAGTAAAACTTGGACGATTCGCAGACGATGTTTTACGCTGTCAGATGATTGGACCTGAACCTGCGGGGTGAACACCCGATCACAGTGCTGAACACTCTGCTGAAATATGCATAATCTCGAAATCCCACCAGTTCTGCAGCCTCAGAAACAGATGTGCCATCCTTCTGCATATAAGATATTGCCGTAACAATCCGCAGTCTGTTCAGATACTCTACCGGAGAAAATCCAGTCGTTTCTTTGAACACTGTCCGGAAATGTCCTTCACTCCAGCAGCTGATCTCCGCCAGTTTATTCATCTCGATTTTTTCCTGCAGATGGTCTTTCATGTAAGTAATCACATTCTGGATGCGGCTGCGCTTCTCATCCAGTATCTGTGAAGTTCCCTGTTCCCGCACCTGATCTCTGATGCGCAGCAGCGATACCAGCAGCAGCTCCAGACAGGCTTTTTTCACGATTCTGCGATCCTGTCCCCCACTGTGCTGCTCCTGCATCATCTTCTTCATCAGACCGGCTGCTTCCTGCATTGACGTTTCATCGAAATGAACGATTTCATGCTGATTACTTCCTGCATATTCCTGCAGGATTCGAACCAGTTCATGATCGAGTGCAGACGGCCCCAGATGAAACTGGCAGATATACAATTCCACAGGCAGATTCGCTGTGTAGCTGTGTTCTTCATCCGGCGCGATCAGAAATACATCGCCCGGTATGATCGGCCTGCTGCTTCCTCTGTACGTATGAACACACTCTCCGGACAATACCATCGACAACTCATAGTATTTGTGTGCATGCATGCCGACCGACATATGCGACCAGTGCGTGACAGTTATTCCACAGCTGTCAGGCGCGAACTGCCGCATATAGTTTGTATGTTCTTCCAGAAGCCACGGTTCACTCTGAAGCTTTTCGAGGGTCCGTCTGATGCTGAAATCATCCATGTAAAAAAACTCCCGTTTTGTCTCATTTATCAACAGATATTCATTACTTTATAATTATTTAATAACCAACCCAGTTAAATCTACCTATTAATAGTTGTTTTTGTGTTATCTGTGAAGTATAATGATTTTTATGTGTTTAATATATGATGCCTGTATCAGGCTGTCAAACCACTATATATAGTTTATGAATGATTCAGGAGAAATGATTCAATCTATGGAAAATACATCTACAAACACGGGTGTTTACAAACTTGGCATTGATATCGGTTCGACAACCGTCAAGATCGCAATTCTCGGCCCGGAGAATGAGCTGCTGTTTTCGGACTATCAGCGCCATTTTGCAAAGATCCAGGAGACGCTGGCAGAACTGCTGGAAAAAGCTTATAAGAAACTGGGCGAACTGGAGCTTCACCCGGTCATTACGGGAAGCGGCGGTCTGACACTTGCCAATCATCTGGAGGTGCCGTTCACCCAGGAAGTCATCGCGGTCTCGACTGCACTGGAATCCTATGCGCCGCAGACGGACGTGGCGATCGAACTGGGCGGTGAGGATGCCAAAATCATATATTTCGAAGACGGAAATATTGAGCAGCGCATGAACGGCGCCTGTGCCGGCGGCACGGGCTCTTTTGTCGACCAGATGGCAGCGCTGCTGCAGACGGACGCGACCGGTCTGAATGAGTATGCGAAGGATTATAAGGATATCTATCCGATCGCGGCGCGGTGCGGCGTATTTGCAAAGACGGATATTCAGCCGCTGATCAATGAGGGCGCGACTAAACCGGATCTTTCTGTCTCTATTGTCCAGGCAGTTGTCAACCAGACGATTTCCGGTCTTGCACAGGGCAAACCGATCCGCGGCCACGTCGCATTCCTTGGAGGCCCGCTGCACTATCTCTCTGAGTTGCGCGAGGCTTTTATCCGCACCCTGAAGCTGGATGACGAGCATGCGATCGTTCCGGATAATTCTCATCTGTTCGCCGCCATCGGCTCTGCGATGAATTACCGGGCAGATGCATCCGTCTCTCTTGAAGAGATGAAAAACCGCCTGATGACAGGCATCGAGATGGAATTCGAGGTTGCCCGCATGGAACCGCTGTTTGAGAGCAAGGAGGATTATGACAATTTCCTGCTCCGGCAGGAGGAAAATAATGTCGCGGCCGCTGACTTTTCCACCTATGAGGGCAATTGCTATCTCGGCATCGATGCCGGCTCCACAACCACCAAGGCAGCGGTCGTCGGTGAGGACGGCTCTCTGCTCTATTCTTTCTACAGCAACAATAACGGCAGCCCGCTGGCGACAACCATCCGCGCAATCCAGGAAATTTACAGCAAAATGCCGGATTCCGCGCGCATTGCCTATGCCTGCTCGACCGGCTACGGCGAGGCTCTGATCAAATCCGCACTGATGCTGGATGAAGGCGAGGTAGAGACCATCGCGCACTACACCGCCGCGGCTTTCTTTGAGCCTGACGTCGACTGTATTCTGGACATCGGCGGCCAGGATATGAAGTGCATCAAGATCAAAAATCACGCGGTAGATTCTGTTATGCTAAATGAGGCATGCTCTTCGGGATGCGGCTCTTTCATAGAGAATTTCGCAGAATCACTGGGCTACAGTGTAATTGATTTTGCGAAGGAAGCACTGTTTGCAGAGCATCCGATTGACCTCGGCACGCGCTGTACCGTGTTCATGAATTCCAAAGTAAAACAGGCGCAGAAGGAAGGCGCGACTGTCCCGGATATTTCCGCAGGACTGTCCTACTCCGTCATCAAAAATGCGCTGTATAAGGTCATCAAGGTTTCTGACGCGTCAGAACTGGGCAATCATATTGTCGTCCAGGGCGGAACCTTCTACAATGACGGAATCCTACGTGCTTTTGAGAAAATCGCAAACTGCCACGCGATCCGTCCGGATATCGCCGGCATTATGGGTGCATTCGGCGCCGCGCTGATCGCACGTGACCGCAGTGAGGGCAAAGAGACAACGATGCTGCCGATCGAGAAAATCAATGCACTGCAGTATTCCACGAAAATGGCGACCTGCAAAGGCTGCACGAACAGATGCCGTCTGACGGTCAACCGCTTCTCCGGCGGCCGTCAGTTCATCAGCGGCAACCGCTGTGAGCGCGGCATCGGCAAGGAAAAGAATGCGAACCACATTCCGAACCTGTATGAATATAAATATGACCGGATCTTCGGCTATCAGCCGCTGACTGAGGACGAGGCGCCGCGCGGCATCATCGGCATCCCGCGTGTCCTGAATATGTATGAGAACTACCCGCTGTGGTTTACATTTTTCACGAAGCTTGGCTACCGCGTGGTTCTGTCTCCGACTTCCACGCGCCGTCTCTATGAGCTCGGCATTGAGTCAATCCCCAGTGAGTCCGAGTGTTACCCGGCAAAGATCGCGCACGGACATGTAACCTGGCTGATCCGCCAGGGCATCAAGACCATCTGGTACCCATGTGTGCCGTATGAGCGCAATGAATTCCCGGAGGCAGTCAACCACTACAACTGCCCGATCGTTACTTCTTATGCAGAAAATATCAAGAACAATGTCGATGAGCTGCAGGATCCGTCGATCACCCTGCTGAATCCGTTTGTCGCGCTCTCTTCCGAGAAGATTCTGGCTGATGAGCTGGTAAAAGTCTTCCATGACATTCCGGCTGACGAGGTTCGCAGCGCGGTCCACGACGGCTGGGTCGAGATGGACCATGTCCGCAAGGATGTCCAGCACAAGGGTGAAGAGGTTCTGAAATGGATGGAGGAAACCGGCCACCACGGCATCGTACTCGCCGGACGTCCGTACCATATTGACCCGGAAATTCACCACGGCATTCCGGATATGATCAACTCCTATGACGTCGCAGTGCTCTCAGAGGACTCTGTCTCGCATCTGGCGCCAATTCAGCGGCCGGTGCGCGTCAATGACCAGTGGATGTATCACACCCGCCTGTACGCTGCGGCCAATTATGTGCTGACCCGCGATGATCTGGACCTGATCCAGCTGAATTCGTTCGGCTGCGGTCTGGACGCCGTCACGACGGACCAGGTTTACGAGATTCTGGATGAAGCGGGCAAGATCTACACCTGCCTGAAGATCGACGAGGTCAATAACCTCGGTGCAGTCCGTATCCGTGTCCGCTCACTGCTCGCAGCGATCCGGGTGCGCAGAGAATCCGGCGAGCAGCGGCACGAGCGAATTGCAGCTGCCGAGCGTCCGTATTTCACGAAGGAAATGCGTGAACAGGGATACACGATTCTGTGTCCGCAGATGTCTCCGATCCACTTTACGCTGATCGAAGCGGCATTTAATTCCTGCGGCTACAACATGGTCGTCCTGCCGAATGACACGAAGGATGCGGTTGACGTCGGCCTGAAGTACGTCAACAACGACGCCTGCTATCCGTCTCTGTGCACGATCGGCCAGATGATGGAGGCGCTGGAATCCGGAAAATATGATCTGAATAAAACAGCGCTGATCATGAGCCAGACCGGCGGCGGCTGCCGCGCGTCCAATTACATTGCTTTTATCCGCCGTGCGCTGAAAAAAGCCGGCATGGAACAGATCCCGGTTATTTCGGCGAACCTGGTCGGCCTTGAGAGCAATCCGGGCTTTAAGATCACGCCGAAGATTGCCATCCGTGTCGTCTATGCGGCGGCGTTTGGTGATATTTTCATGAAGTGTCTGTACCGCATGCGGCCTTATGAGAAGGTTCCGGGCTCCGCGAACCGGCTGCACCGGAAATGGCAGCGGATTGTCATCAATTTCCTGACGGGCGATCATGTGTCCAACCGGAAGTACAAACAGCTGTGTCATACGATTATCAGAGAGTTTGACCGCCTGCCGATCACAGATGAGAAGAAGCCGCGCGTCGGCATCGTCGGCGAGATCCTGGTCAAGTACTCGCCGCTCGCGAACAACCATCTGGTTGATCTGCTGGAGGCTGAGGGTGCCGAGGCCGTTGTTCCGGATCTGATTGATTTCTTCATGTACAGCTTCCATAACTCGTCCTTCAAGTCGGAACACCTGGGCGGCAAGAAGCGATCCGCATGGATCACAACTGCCGGCATCAAGGCCATTGACTGGCTGCGCAAAGCTGCAGACGAGGAATTTATCAAGAGTAAGCACTTTACGCCGTCCGCTGATATCAAACAGCTGGCAGAATTCGCCTCCCCGATTGTCTCTGTGGGCAACCAGACCGGCGAAGGCTGGTTCCTGACCGGCGAGATGATGGAACTGATCCACGGCGGCGTGCAGAACATCATCTGTATCCAGCCGTTCGCGTGCCTGCCGAACCACATCGTCGGCAAGGGCGTCATCAAGGCCATCCGGAAGGATTACCCGCACGCAAACATCGCCGCGATCGACTACGATCCTGGCGCATCCGAAGTAAACCAGCTGAATCGTATCAAGCTTATGCTGACAACGGCCGTGCGAAACCTGGAGAAAGAGCAGGAACAGGCTCTGGCGTGAAGGGGATTTTCATTTATATTGAATCTGAGCCATGGCCTGTATCAGGGGTTTGTGGCTCTGGTTCTGGATCTGGCTTGTGTCTGAAGTGGTCGCTTGTGTCTGAAGTGGTCGCTTGTGTCTGAAGTGGACTTTTGTGTCTGCTCCTGCCCTGATTCTGAATGACGATTCTAATTTGAAACTGTTTTAGTGGACACAATCCTTTCGTTTCCGGATTGTGTCCACCTTTTTTTCAAAGTCATCTTTTTTAGATCTTTACTGTTCTTTTATTTAGTGGACTGTTATGATCTTTTTATTCTTTTCGTCCAAAAGTAAAAAAGCCCCGCTGACGCGGGGTTTTTGGAACAAAACAGGATTCAGAATTCTCATCAATACGATCTATTCACTTCATGTGCACATCCATCTGATTGTACGGCACCTCCAGGCCGGCTTCCCGTGCACCGGTAAACAGCAGTTCCAATACCTGACGGCGGATGCCGATCTTCAGTTCCGGCGGACAGATAACTTTTATTTTATAAATGACGGAGGAATCCTGCAGTTCGGCGACTCCGAGACAGGAACACGCCCGCAGGCCGGTAATCTCCTTCTCTGCCCGCCGGCACAGTACCGCAAGCGTTTCTTTTGCATACGCAGGATCTGCTTCGTATGCGAGCGGCAGATCCAGATAGAGCTGATCGGATAGTTTTACAATCTCAGTGATATTGTGATTGCTGATGGCAAGGATGGAGCCGTCTGCAAGGCTGCGCAGTTTCGTAGAGCGCAGATTGAAGCTGGTCACAATTCCTTCGACGGTTCCGTACCGGATGACATCACCAACCTGGAAAAAATCATCTGACATCAGATGGAATCCGGATACGACATCTTTCAGGAAATCCTGCAGTGCGAGGCCGACGATCGCACTGGCAATTCCCAGTCCGGCCACCAGTGAAGTCACCCTGATTCCATTCACCTCAAGAACCAGGATTACTACGACCAGAATTATGATGCCTTTTATGATATTCAGGATGACAGCTGTGACCGTTCCGGCTTTCCCGTCAGCCGGCAGACCGCCGTCTTTCTTTTGAACAAGCGTCCGGTATGTGTGACGGATAATCCGCCACGCAATCACAGCAATTACAATGATGATGAGGCTCACGATCAGCTGGGCGATCCGCTCACGCGTAAAAATTTCCGAAAATATCGTTGGCGTTTCAATTGCTTCTGTAATGTCAAGATTATTCATTTCAATAATGTCTTTCTAAATAATAAAGTATAATACCTGGTACCGTCTCACCGGGATAATCTCTCCGGTACGGTCTCTATTGTATGACCGGCTGCACGCTTGAACTTCATGCCGTTTTGTACTATAGTAAATGGTAAATAGTGAGTGCCCCGACAAAAGTAAGAGCCGCTTTTCAGCGGCCCCGTTTATGGCATTGTTCCGGAAGTGCTTCCGACCAGGGAAGCAATCGTTCCATTGCCTGTGATTCTTCTTCTGCACTCGTG
>JAFUCM010000068.1 GCA_017459675.1 Eubacterium sp. | reverse complement strand
TTGCCCGCTATGTATCCGATTTTGCCAATCCGACCGTGGCAGGACTTCCGAATACGCTTGTTCTTCCGCATTTGGGTGCGTCCACACAGGAGTCAGAGGATAACTGTGCTGTCGCAGCCGTCAAGGAACTGCGCGATTTCCTGGAAAATGGAAACATCCGCAATTCCGTTAATTTCCCGAACTGCGACATGGGACAGTGCCACACGGTCAGCCGCGTGACGGTCTGCCATCTGAACAGCCCCGGCATGATCACACAGTTCACGAAGATCATCAGTGACGCCGGCATCAATATCAATGACATGACCAACAAGAGTAAAGGCGAATACGCATACACCATGCTGGATCTCGGATCACCTGCGACAGAAGAGCTGTTGGAGACACTTTCCGCGAGCCCGGCTGTCCTGCGTGCCCGCATTGTAAAATAAACAATATTTCATAAATAAGCAGCGTGTGCCGGCAGATTCTATGTGCCGGCATTTCGCTGTTGTGCATTTACAGAAAGGAATGGAATCATGGCAGTCATCAGACCATTTAAGGCGTTAAGACCCACGAAAGAAACCGCAGCGCGTGTGGCCGCACTTCCTTATGATGTATACAATACGGAAGAAGCCCGTGAAGTCGTGAAGGGGGAGCCAATGTCATTCCTCGGGATCGACCGCGCAGAGACCGCGTTCCCCGAAGGCCAGGATCTCTATGCGCCGGAAGTCTATGCGAAGGCGGATGAGATGCTCCGGCAGGCAGAAGCGGACGGCATCATGCAGCAGGATGAAAAAGCCTGCTATTATCTCTACGAGCTGACCATGGACGGACGTGTGCAGACCGGCCTTGTCGCCTGTTCCTCCGTCGATGATTATCTGAACGGCGTGATCCGCAAGCACGAGAACACGCTCGAAGCCAAAGAGCAGGACCGCATCCGTCACGTTGATACCTGCAGCGCGCAGACCGGCCCGATTTTCCTCGCGTACCGGGCACAGGATTCCATCCGGGAAATCGTGCAGAACATTCGTGAAAATCAGGAGGCGGAACAGGATTTCACATCCGATGACGGCATTCGTCACCGCGTTTTCCTGATCAGTAATGATGAACAGATCTCTGCCATTTCCGATGCATTTACAAATGTCGCATGCACCTACATTGCTGACGGACATCACCGCGCGGCATCTGCCGTGAAAGTATCTCTGATGCGCCGCGCAGAGCATCCGGATTATACCGGCGATGAGGAATTCAACTATTTCCTGTCTGTGCTGTTCCCGGACGAGGAGCTGAAGATCATGGATTACAACCGTGTTCTGAAGGACCTTTCCGGCCTGACACAGAACGAAATGCTCGAAAAGCTCTGTGAAAAATGCTTCCTCGAGATGGCACCCGCGGCGCCGTATCATCCCGAACAGAAAGGTGAGATGGGCTTCCTGATGGACGGCCAGTGGTACCGCCTGAAGGCGCGTCCGGAATTTGTCAAAGAAGATCCGGTCGGCGCACTGGATGTCTCATTCCTCCAGCGTGAAATCCTCACCCCGATCTGGAAGATCGACGATCCGCGCACAGACAGCCGCATCGATTTTGTCGGCGGCATCCGCGGACTGGAAGAACTTGAGCGCAGATGTGAGAACGGCTGTGCCGCGGCATTTGCCATGTATCCGACCTCGATCGAAGAACTGCTGGAAGTGGCGGACGCAAGTCTTCTGATGCCGCCAAAATCCACGTGGTTCGAGCCGAAGCTGCGGAGCGGATTATTTATTCATAAGATAGAGAGATAAGAAACCAAATGGCTGAACGATTAAAGACAACAACAATCAAATACAGGATTTTCTGGCTGATTTACTGGGGCGCCACGATCGGATTTCTGGTGATCCGCCGGGAAGATGTGCTTCGTCCGCTGGAGGACGGAGAGACAAAAGGACCGCTGGTGCTGGGAATTCTGTTCGCGGCGGTTGCGGCCTCGATCCTGATCAGTCATCTGGTGCTTTACGGACGCCGGAAATACGACGCGAAAGGGCATGAGATCCCGGGGAAATTCCGGCCGTATCACATGATTCTCCTGGTGCTGAACTGCATCTTATGCCTCTTTCTGATGGAATGGGTCAACAACCCGGATCTGAAGGAAATGCAGATCCGCTACATGCTTCTGAATCTGGCCGGATGCTTTATCATCACAATGATCTGGCTGTTCTGGCTGAACTCCTGGCGGCGTGCGATCATTGCCGTACTCAGCCTCTACGGGGTCATGATTGTGATTTTCAACGCAGTCAATTCCCTGCGCGGCGAACCATTTCAGTTTATTGACATGTTCAGCATCGGAACCGCGATGGCGGTGGCGGGCAAATTTACATTTGTCATGTCGCGGCCGCTGATGACGGCCATTATCATCGTGCTCTGCGTGATGGGAATGTACCTGCAGCTTCCGGATGCCAGCATTGCCCGCAAGGTGCTGGGCCGCATCCTGATCCGCGGTGGCGTTGCCGGCTTCATGATCGGCATGTATTTCTTCTACCTGAATGTCAACTGGAACGGCAATCTCGGCATCCTGACCGATCTGTTTGCTCCGACGAAAACCTATAAGAAATACGGAACGACGGTCGGGTTCTTCTGCGTGGCAAAATACATGCGGCTGACGCCTCCGGACGGGTATTCCGTCGAAGGAACAAAGGAAATCGCAGAGAAGGCCGAAAGCGAAATGGTGCCAAATGACACCACAGATGTGCAGCCGGTCAATATCATTGCGATCATGAATGAATCCTGGGCGGATTACCGCATGGTGGGTGATTTTCAGACAAACAAAGAAGTCATGCCGTATTACGATTCGATGTCCGAAAATACCATTAAGGGACATACACTGGTCTGCATCCGCGGCGGCGGAACTGCCAAGTCGGAATACGAATTCCTCACCGGAAATTCCGTCAAACGTTTCCCGGGAATGGTTCCTTACGTCAGTTATTTCCTGCATGACCAGTATTCGCTGGTAACCACGCTGAAATCGCAGGGGTATGAGGCCATTGCCATGCATCCGTACAAGCGGACCAACTGGAACCGGCCGGCCGCCTACCGCCTGCTCGACTTCGATGATTTCCTCGCGGAAGAGGATTTTGATGAAGATACGGACCGGATCCGGAGCTTCGTCAGCGACCGCGGCAACTACGAACAAATCGTCAAAATAGTGGAAGAGAAGGAAAATCCGGACGACAGGCTGTTCCTGTTCAACATTACCATGCAGAACCACGGCGGCTACGAGTCCGAGACCTATCACGGTACCATTCACGTCGACGGCTATGAAGATGAGGCCGTGACCAATTACCTCTCCCTCGAGCGGGACAGTGACGACGCGCTGGAATACCTGATCGAGCATTTTAAGAAAGTCGACGAACCGACCCTGATCCTGATGTTCGGTGATCACTACCCGGATCTTCCGGAAGAATTCACGGAATACATCTCAGGCAAAAAGTACGACGATCTCCCGATCGAAGAGAAGGAAATGTATTTCTCCACGCCGTTCTTCATCTGGGCAAACTATGACATTCCGGAGGCAGACGGCATCCA
Source organism: Eubacterium sp. (assembly GCA_017459675.1). Taxonomy (GTDB): domain Bacteria; phylum Bacillota; class Clostridia; order Lachnospirales; family Lachnospiraceae; genus CADBRN01. Next base: position 20,612 of record JAFUCM010000068.1, on the reverse strand, counting down.
GACCAGCAACAACTATCTGGGTACCATGATGCTCGAACAGACAGGCCTTGAAATGGCGCCGTACAACTACTTCCTGAAAAATCAGCAGGAACAGATTCCGGCACTCAACCATCTCGGCTACATGGATGCGGACGGCACCTTCCACACCTGGCAAGAAGGAGAAGAGAAGGAACTCGTGCAGGAATGGAATTACGAATGCCTCCAGTATAACAATCTGGCAGAAAAACGGCGTCGCCTGGATGAATTCTTCACGGTGTCTTCAGCAGAGGCGGAATGATATTTACGATGCCTCCTGCTGTGACTCCATGACAGTCCTTTGTCTGCCTGGGGCAGCTTCATGAAATTGAAATAATATATGACAGCAGTATTGATCTTGAAATGGTGGGGCGCATCAGCGCTTCTGGGAGCAGCCTTCCTTCCGGTCGCTTCACGTCTGTTCCGGACATTTGACGACCGCGGATGGCTGTTCGCAAAAGTAATCGGAATGATGCTCGGCGGCTGGGCTGTCTGGGCACTTTCTGTATGCCTGCATATGCCGTTCACGAGGAGTACAGCGCTTCTCGTGACGGCTTTTTTTGCCGTGTGCGTGTGGATCGTGCGGCTGCGGTCTTCTGCGGGCAGGCTGAAAGCCGGCAGACAGAAGTCAGGTGATTCGAAGTCGTGCGATTCGGCCTTCGGAAACATGGCGGCTGGCGGTTCCGGCTCCGGGAGTTCTGTGGCCGGCGGTTCTGCCAGTGGCAAATTTGTCAGTCCGGCGGGACCGGTTAACATCCGCTTGATCGTCGCCGAGGAGCTCATGTTCCTGGCAGTTCTGATCATCTGGGTTTACTTCATCGGTTTTCATCCGGACGTCACAGGAACAGAAAAACCCATGGACTATGGGTTTATGGCGGCACTCGACCGCAGTACGGAGATGCCGGCAAAAGACATCTGGTACGGAACAGACCCCATCAACTATTACTACGGCGGCCAGTACTTTTCGGTCTACTTTGCAAAACTCGCATTTACGGAGGTAAAATACGCTTACAACATGATGCGCGCGCTGATCGCGGCACTTGTATTTGTCATGCCGTTTTCTATCGTAAGACAGCTGCTGATCGCGGCAGAACAGAAACGGTCAGGCACTGGCGAGCATCTGTCCACGGCAGAACAGACACGGTCAGGCGCCATAGAGCAGCTGTCCACGACAGAACAGAAACAGGAAATCCGTCGGGGGGCGCGTGTAACTGCAGCTCTCGGCGGTCTCCTTGCATCCGCGGCAGTTGCCTGTGCGGGAAATCTTCACTATGTTCTGTACGGCCTGTTCGGAAAAGTATTCCGCCCTTATGGATGGCAGGATTACTGGTTTCCGGAATCGACCCGGTTTATCGGCCACAATCCGCCGACCGACGACGCCTGTATCCACGAATTTCCTTCATATTCCTTTGTGCTTGGCGATATGCATGCACACATGATTAATCTGATCTTTGTGCTGCTGTTTCTGGGGATCCTGACAGCATGGATGCTGGAAATTGCAGCGCGCAGAGATCAAGATGCAGATAAAACTACAGCAGATCGGACAGATTCTGACGCATCAGCTGGAGCTGGTGCAGGAGACAAACGCAAATGGATCGGACGATTCAGAGAATTGTTCTCACCGCATCTGCTTCTGTTGGCCGCAATGACCGGCATGTTCAAGTGGACCAACTACTGGGATTTCATCATTTATCTGACCGTTCTTCTCCTGGCAATGGGAATTCTCCTCATTCAAAACGTGTGCCGCGGCGCATCACTGAAACAGGAACTAATCCGCTTTGCAGCCCGGCTGGCGCTGATCTGGCTGGTCGGGAAAATAGCGGCTTACCCATTTACATCCGGATTTAAAATGATGGTGTCAGAAGTGGCATTTGCAAAGTCGCATACTGCATTTTATCAGTTTATGATTCTCTGGGGACTGCCGGTCGTGACATTTTTGCTGTACGTGGCCTGGCTGTTCCGAAGATGGCATCATGCAGGACGCTTTTTTGCAGAAAAACATGTGCGGAATGAAATCCCGATGCCATATCTGGCTGCATTCCTTTTCGGAATCTGTGCACTCGGCCTGATTCTGATTCCGGAAATTGTTTATGTCAAAGACATTTACGAAGAAGGATTTTCCAGATCAAACACCATGTTCAAACTGACCTATCAGGCGTTTGTAATGTTTGGACTGTTCTTTGGATTTGCACTGCCGGAGATGCTGCTGAACCGGTTCGGACGCAGTATTTCTGTTCTCAAATTATTAACGCAAGAGATTGATGGAAGAGATCTGAAGCTGGATTCGGTTCAGAATGTCGATACCTGGGATTCGGAGTCAGAGCTAACACAGAATACAGAAGCTTGTAATTCGGAGACCAAGTTGGTTCAGACTGCTGAAGCTTGTGATCTGGAGTCAGAGTCGGTACAGAATTCTGCCGTGCAGGAGGTCCGGCCGGTACAGATCGCCGCCGGCGTACTGACGGCATTGCTGCTTCTGACAGTCGGCTACCTTCCATATTCCGTTAAATGCTGGTTCGGCAATGTGCTGGATCCTTCAGGATTTCTCGGAATGGATGCAACTGCATTTTTGGAAGATGTCTATCCGGAAGATGCTGCGGCAATCCGCTGGCTGGATGCGAACCTGGAAGGACAGCCGGTTGTACTGGAAACCTGGGGCGACAGCTATTCGGAAGACTGCCGTGTTTCTGCATTCACAGGGATTCCGACAGTCCAGGGCTGGTATGTACACGAGTGGCTCTGGCGCATGGATCTTGATACGATCAATGCACGGGTGGATGACGTAAATGCCATCTTTATGACGACGTCAGATCCTGCTGATCTTGAAAATGCGCGTGAACTGCTGCGCAAATACAATGTTAAATATGTTTTTGTCGGAAGCTGCGAGCGGATGAAATATCCGACACTTGATGAAGATGCGCTGAAAATGCTGGGTACAGTCGTGTATGAGGAAGAGACCGGCGGGACAGCATCAGAATCCGGCAGCAATCCAGGCACATTTATTGTGCGGGTAGATAATTAAGGACGAAACAATGGACATTGCGGTTTAATTAAGGATAAAACGATGGACATATTTGAATACATGAAAACAAAGACGCTGGAGAAGGAGTCTCCGCTTGCATCACGTATGCGGCCGCGGACCCTTGAAGAGGTGGTTGGACAGCAGCATATTATCGGCAGGGGAACCCTGCTGTACCGCGCAATTAAGGCAGATAAGCTCAGTTCGGTTATTTTCTATGGACCGCCCGGAACCGGCAAGACAACGCTCGCCAGGGTAATTGCCAACACAACAAGTGCGGCATTTACGCAGATCAATGCCACCATGGCCGGCAAGAAGGAAATGTCAGAAGCCGTGCAGGCGGCGCAGGACCGCATGGGACAGTACGGCAAACGGACCATTCTTTTTGTCGATGAGATTCACCGGTTCAACAAGGCGCAGCAGGATTATCTGCTTCCATATGTTGAGGACGGCACACTGACGCTGATCGGCGCCACGACTGAAAATCCTTATTTTGAAGTAAACGGTGCACTGATTTCCCGCTCCATTATTTTTGAATTGAAACCGCTTGAGCAGGCTGATATTGAAGAACTGCTGCGGCGGGCTGTGACAGACCGGGAGCGCGGTCTTGGAAGCTACAATGTGGTGCTCGACGATGATGCGCGCGCATTTCTCGCAGATGTTTCCGGCGGAGATGCCCGCGAAGCGCTGAATGCAATCGAGCTGGGTGTGCTGACCACAGAACCCGGCCCGGACGGCAGAATTCATATTGATTTGAAAACCGCTTCCGACTGCATCCAGAAGCGGGTCGTACGATATGACAAAAACGGCGACCAGCACTACGACACCATCTCAGCATTTATCAAGAGCATGCGCGGTTCGGATCCGGATGCAGCTGTCTATTATCTTGCAAAGATGCTTACCGCAGGCGAAGACATCAAGTTTATCGCGCGCCGCATTATGATCTGTGCCGCGGAAGATGTGGGAAATGCAGATCCGATGGCGCTGGTTCTTGCAACATCGGCCGCACAGGCCGCCGAGCGGATCGGTATGCCCGAATCGCAGCTGATCCTTGCGCAGGCCTGCATCTATGTCGCATGCGCACCAAAGAGCAATGCGTGCAACAACGCAGTCTTTGCGGCAATGCAGTCCGTCCGGGACGTGAAAACAACCGTGCCGCCGCATTTGCAGGACGCACATTACCGCGGCTCCGCAAAACTCGGCCGCGGAACCGGTTATAAATATGCCCACGACTATCCCGATCACTACGTCGAGCAGCAGTATTTGCCAGATGAGATCCTTGGTGAGCGCTTCTATGAGCCAACAGAGATGGGGAAGGAAGCAGAGATCCGTGCGCATCTGGAGAGATTGCGCGGCAGGGATGATCTGGAAAGATGATGTAGTGCCTGGAAAACCCTACAGCAGCCGCTGCACGACCTCCCGGTACACTGCCGCGTGTTCCCGCTTCCAGCGGTCGCAGGCCTTCTGCGCGGCGGCCTCATTGGGGACATGAAGCTTTAGTTCAATGACCGGCACGCCGTTTTCGGCTGCGGCGCAATCCACAACATATCCCTCAGACGCAAGATAGCGGTAATTTGCCGTTATGCCTGCCTCGCTGCGGATTTCATAGCCGTTTGCCTTTAGATAAGAACGTACATCTTCCTTGAACTCAGCAGAAAGATCGCCGAGCAGATACTTCAGATCTGCAAGCCCGTCTTCTGTAATTTCATAATAGGTCATGTGCGGATCTGTCCCGGCTGTTACAAGCCCGGTTCCGACCAGATCGGTCAGTGCTTCCTGCATTCGGAACCAGGTCATGTAATCCTGTCCGACGACGAAGGCAGAGATCTGACCGGGAGAGAGCGGGACTGCAGTCTGCTGAAGCAGGTATAAAATCATAAGTTTGTATAAGGAAAGTGATGAATCGATCATAATCATAATCCTCTATCAAACAGCAGCAAGTAACAACATGGAACACCATATTGCATCAAACGACTGCTCATTTAAACAATTATCTAAGTTAACCCTGGCGCACACATTTTCATTGCGCAAACCCCATAATCTGTACTATTATAGTATCTATGGTGAAAAATTACAAATCAAAGGAGTATAGGAGTAAAACATGGCGGAGAAAACAACCATTCTGATGATCCTCGACGGCTACGGAGAAAATCCGGTCTGCACACACAACGCGATCTGCGAGGCAAAGACCCCGGTTATGGACAAACTTAAAGCAGAGTGCCCGTATGTACAGGGAAATGCAAGCGGACTTGCAGTCGGACTTCCGGATGGTCAGATGGGCAATTCCGAGGTCGGACATATGAACATGGGCGCGGGCCGCGTCGTCTATCAGGATCTGACCCGTATCACAAAAGCAATTGAAGACGGGGATTTCTTTGAAAATGAAGAACTTCTCCACGCCATTGAGAATGCGAAGAAGAACAACGGAACCCTGCATCTGTGGGGACTCCTTTCTGACGGAGGCGTACACAGCCACAACACACATCTGTACGCACTGCTGGAGATGGCAAAGAAGCAGGGGCTGGAAGATGTATGCGTACACTGCTTCCTGGATGGCAGAGACACACCGCCGACCTCCGGAATCGACTACATCAGAGAACTGATCGAAAAAATGAATGAAATCGGCGTCGGCCGTATCGGCGTGATTTCCGGCCGTTACTATGCGATGGACCGCGATAACCGCTGGGAGCGCGAGGAGATTGCCTACAAGGCACTGACCCTCGGTGAAGGTGTTGACGGCGGCACAGATCCGGTCGCAGCACTGCAGGCGTCCTACGACAACGAAGTCACCGACGAATTCGTTGTTCCGATCGTCATGAAAAAGGAAGACGGCACCCCGGTCGCAACAGTCAAAGACGGCGACTCCGTAATTTTCTACAATTTCCGCCCGGACCGCGCAAGAGAAATCACACGCGCATTCTGCGATCCGGAATTCACCGGATTTGCGCGGGAGCGTCTGGAAAATCTGACCTACGTTTGCTTCAAGGATTACGACGAAACCATCCCGAACAAGCTGGTTGCATTTAAGAAAGAAGAGATCACAAATACATTTGCGCAGTATCTTTCTTCACTCGGCAAGACACAGCTGCACACCGCAGAGACCGAGAAATACGCACATGTCACATTCTTCTTTAACGGCGGCATCGAGGAGCCGTACCCGGGTGAGGACCGCATCCTTGTCAACAGCCCGAAAGTACCGACCTACGATATGCAGCCGGAGATGAGTGCATACGAAGTCTGCGACAATCTGTGCGAAGCAATCCGCTCAAAGAAATACGACGTCATCATCATCAACTTCGCAAATCCGGACATGGTAGGACACACCGGTGTTGAAGAAGCTGCAATCAAGGCAATCGAGGCAGTTGATGAATGCGTCGGCCGCGCAGTCAAGGCGGTCAAAGAAACCGGCGCACAGATGTTCATCTGCGCAGACCACGGCAATGCAGAATACATGGTCGACGAAGAGACCGGCGATCCGTTCACAGCACATACAACCAACCCGGTTCCGTTTATTCTGGTCAATGCAGACAGATCCTGGTCCCTGAAAGAAGGCGGCCGTCTCGCAGACATCGTTCCGACACTGCTTGACATGATGGACATTCCGCAGCCGGCTGAGATGACCGGCGTGTCCCTGCTGAACCGCGGCTGATGTTAATGGACATTAATGGTGACACATTAATGGTGACAGGCACCGTTAACAAATTATGAACAAATTCATAAATAATTTACGGTGACAGGCACTGTATAATTGACACACAACCCGCATAGTGATAGGATAATACAGGTTTTGTGAATATTATGCATTCATATCAGTAATATATACAGAACCATCTATTGTATCAAAACAGAGCAGTTTATTTTTGCAACACATTAATTTAGGGAGTGAGTAACGTGAAAAAAGTAATTTCTACAGTATTGGCACTTGGCATGGCAATCAGCCTTGCAGCTTGCGGCGGTTCTTCTGATTCCGCATCTTCAGCAGCGGCTTCTTCCGCAGCTGCATCCTCAGCAGCATCTGAGGCGGCATCTTCCGCAGCATCCTCAGCAGCATCCGAAGCTTCTTCCGAAGCAGCTGATGCAGCATCTGAGTCAGAAGATGCAGGCGCAGCAGAGGACGCGGAGATGGTTCTGGTAGAGGACGGCGTTCTCCACATGGCAACCAACGCAGCATTTCCTCCGTATGAGATGACCACCGATGACGGCGGCTTCGAGGGAATCGACGTTGAGATTGCAACTGCAATCGCTGAGAAGCTCGGTCTTGAGCTGGTTGTCGACAACATGGACTTCTCATCTGTTATCACAGCAGTCCAGGGCGGCAAGAGTGATATCGCAATGGCAGGTATGACTGTCAACGAAGAGCGCAAGCAGAACGTTGATTTCACGGATACCTATGCAAATGCAGTTCAGGTTATCATCGTCACAGAGGATTCCGACATCGCAACCGTCGACGACCTTGACGGCAAGATGATCGGCGTACAGCAGGGTACTACAGGCCATATTTACTGCGAAGATGACTACGGCGCAGACAACGTCACAGCATATGACACCGGCGCAACCGCTACACAGGCACTGCTGACCGGCAAGGTTGACTGTGTTGTCATCGACAGCGAGCCGGCGAAGGCATACGTTGCTGAGAACGAAGGCCTCAAGATCCTCGACACAGAGTATGCAAATGAGGACTATGCAATCGGTATCGGCAAGGAAAATGCAGGTCTCTACAATGCAGTCAATGATGCGCTGAACGAGCTCATCGATGACGGAACTGTACAGTCAATTGTCGACAAGTACATCACAGAATAATCAACAGCAGCATTTGTGCGGACAGAACCGGCACTAAAACAACCGGGCTTTGACAGAACCGGCAGTAAAATACCCCGGAATCTGAATGCACACAGAAATTTTGAAAAGAGCGATATGCGGTAAGAAATCTACAGCATAACAGCAGATCAGAGTGGCGCCGAAGTTGTGTGTCATGCATGACTTCGGTGCTTTTCTTATTGATGAGGAGGAATCAAATTGGGTGCAAAAGCCACGCTCAGTGAACAGTTTGTCATGAGCTTTATCGAGGGCGGCCGGTGGAAACTCTACGTGGAAGGCCTCGGGAAATCGCTTCTTCTGACACTCGGCGCGCTCGGCCTGGGTGTCATCTTCGGTATTATCGTTGCAGTGATCCGTACCCTGCATGACCAGCAGAAGGGCGGAAAAGTCTCTCCGGGACTGGTCATTGCAAATGCCATCTGTAAGTTGTATACGACCGTGATCCGCGGAACCCCGATGATGGTACAGCTCCTGATTATGGGATTCGTTGTATTTGCGACGAGCCGTAATCTGATGGGCGTTGCAATCCTTTCGCTGGGTATCAACTCCGGTGCGTATGTGGCGGAAATCATCCGCGGCGGCATCATGTCCGTCGATCCGGGACAGATGGAAGCAGGCCGTTCACTCGGTATGAATTACGGAACCGTCATGAAGGAAATCATCATTCCGCAGGCGGTCAAGAACATCCTGCCGGCTCTCGGCAACGAGCTGATTACCCTGTTCAAGGATACCTCCCTCGTTTCCGTTATCGGCATGACAGAGCTCACGAAGGTGGCCCGCGATCTGCAGGCAAGAACCTACCTGCCGCTGATGCCGTATCTCGGCATCGCCGTAATGTACCTGATCGTCGTTATTATCCTGACCTATCTGCAGGGAATTCTGGAAAGGAGGATGCGGAAGAGTGACAGACACTAATATTCTTGTAAAAGTGGATCATCTGACCAAAGCATTTGGCAAGCACGTCGTCCTGAATGATATTTCCGAGACCATCGCGACCGGCGAGAAAATCTGCATCATCGGTCCGTCCGGTTCGGGAAAATCCACCTTCCTGCGCTGCCTGAACATGCTGGAAATCCCGACCTCCGGAACGATAACATTTGACGGAACCGTCATCAATTCCGACAAGACGGATATCAATAAAATCCGCCAGCAGATGGGAATGGTATTCCAGCATTTCAACCTGTTTCCAAATAAAACCGTCCGCCGCAATATCACGCTGGCCCCGGTCCGGACCGGCCTGATGAGTCAGGAAGAAGCAGATGCAGAGGCTTCAAGGCTTCTGGAGCGTGTCAACCTGGCTGATAAGGCTGACGCTTATCCGGCATCTCTTTCCGGCGGCCAGAAACAGCGTATTGCCATCGTGCGTGCGCTGGCAATGCGCCCGAAGCTGATGCTCTTCGATGAGCCGACCTCCGCACTGGACCCGGAAATGGTCGGTGAAGTACTCGGCGTTATGAAAGAACTGGCAGACGACGGCATGACCATGGCCATCGTCACACACGAGATGGGATTTGCCCGCGAAGTCGCAAGCCGCGTGCTGTTTATCGATGAGGGCAAAGTCATGGAACAGGGAACACCCGAAAAAGTATTCGGAAGTCCGGAAAATCCGCGACTGCAGGATTTTCTCTCGAAAGTTTTATAAAATAATAATTCATAAGATTGGCTGTGTACGATATTCCAAAACAGGCACGCTCGCGCTGGCTCGGATTCATAACGGTACTAAGCATCACAAGGTTTCACCTTGTTCTGCAAGTACCGATGATCCTCGGACCACCTGTTTTTGGAATTGTTGTACACAGCCAATCGCAGTACTCGCTCAAGAGGAAGGTAATAGAAATGAAATTTGTCATACAGCGCGTGGAGGAGGCCTCTGTCCGGGTCGACGGCGAAGTCGTCGGCGCGATCGGTCAGGGCCTTCTGGTCCTGATCGGAATTGAGCAGGAGGATACGAAGGAGATTGCCGACAAGTATCTGAAAAAACTGATCGGCCTCCGGATCTTTATGGACGAAGAAGGCAAGACAAATCTTTCCCTGGCCGATGTCGGCGGCGAACTGCTCCTGATTTCCCAGTTTACACTCTGTGCCAATTGCAGGAAGGGCAACCGCCCGAGCTTCTTCAAGGCGGGTGATCCGTCTATGGCAGAGCCTCTGTATGAGTACATGATCGCCGAGGCGAAGAAACAGGTGCCGGTCGTGGAGCGGGGCGTATTCGGTGCAATTATGAAAGTGTCGCTGATCAATGACGGACCCTTCACAGTGATCCTGGAAGATCTGTAATTCGGAAACATTCAAAAAAGAGTTGAATTTTCGAACGATTCGTGCTACTATGTAATGCAGTTGTTTTCGGAGGTTAATATCAATGGCAGTATTAGCAACAATACTTTCAATCGTATTTGCAGTCATTTGCGTCGCATCTATCGTCATCGTTATGATGCAGAAGAGCAAAGATCCGGGACTTGGCGCACTCAGCGGTCAGGCATCTGCTACTGACACCTACTGGGGCCGGAATAAAAGCCGTTCCGCAGAAGGCAATCTTGTGAAGATCACCAGAATCCTCGCAATTCTGTTCTTCGTGCTGGCAATTGTTCTGAACATGATCGGATAAAGAAGTTACGCAAGCTGCTGCAAATTATTTGCGGCAGCTTCTTTTATTGTGAGAGAGAACTATGGGCAAAGAAAAAACCAATCGTCTGATCGCCAACAACAAAAAGGCTTATCACGACTATTTCATCGAAGATAAATACGAAGCCGGCATCGAGCTGGTCGGGACCGAGGTCAAGTCACTCCGCATGGGAAAATGTTCCATCAAAGAGTCATTTGTCCGCATCGAGGATGACGGCATGTACATCCATGGCATGCATATCAGCCCCTAGGAAAAGGGCAATAGTTTCACCAAGGACCCGCTGCGTACCCGCCGTCTGCTTCTGCATAAGCGCGAGATCAACAAACTGCGCGGTGCCATTGCACAGAAGGGATATACGATCGTGCCGCTCCAGGTCTATTTTAAGAATTCTCTGGTGAAGGTGGAGATCGGACTTGCCAAAGGTAAGAAGCTGTATGATAAGCGTGCTGACATCGCGAAGAAAGATCAGAGAAGAGAGGCTGAGCGCGATTTCAAAGTGCGGAATCTCGGATAAAAGGGCTGATACTTGACAATAATCAGTTTGCTTGTTACCATAAAATTGGAAACGAGGAGTCATATTGCATGTACGGAGGGTAATTCATGAAGAATTATTACAGTACGATCAATCAGGTAGTTCTGACATTTTCTGATATCAGGACAAATGAAAACGGATTTGAAACGATATTGGCAAGGTTCGAGAGAGTGAATGAGAAAGGATTTGATTTTGCTGAATGGAAATTGCCATGTATTTGCAATATCAAGGCATTTGGTTTTTCTGAAGATGAGATCATGGAACAGGAACGGTATCTTCGCAACAATGCACCGTTAATGTGGGAAATTGCCAGGGAGGAAAAGGTTTGTAGTGCCTAAGGCATTAATTCCTGCAAATGACTTGAAAAAGATTCAAAAATATATTAGTCTCAATAAGAAGGATATCATCTATGAATGGTATAAACACTTCCACAGCTGAAGTGTTTCCCCTATGGGCCAGTACTGGTTTCGACGGGGGTTTTGAAGTTTGGGAAGCCATCCGCGGACTCCGGGGACCGCGCAACAACCCGGTACTTTAAAATTAAACGCTAACGAAGATAATTTCGCATTAGCTGCAGCCTAACTGCTGCATGTCGGTTTTGCAGGTTCCCGCGCCTGTGATTCCGGCATCAAATAAGGCGGGGCACTTTTCCACCTAAGCTTTGCGGCGGAAAAAGATATCATGAAGCTACCGCGCGGCGCTGCCTGTCATTCGGCAGTTCCGCGGGGGAATCAATAAAGAATGACTGTGATGGGAGAAACCTGAATGGATGGGCTTTCGGACGCGGGTTCGACTCCCGCCTGGTCCATTTCAGCGCAGAGTGGAGAATCCCCCTGCCTGGTCCATTTCAACGCAGACAGGGGAAAATCCCCCGCCTCTGCGAGCGATCGGAGATCGCGATTCACCTGCCTTACTTGAATGAACTGGAGAACGAATACATGGCAGAAAAGATTGTACAGACAGCAGGAAGAGAAGCAATGGGAGCGTTTGAACCGGGATGCCGCAACAACTGGCACATTCATCACGCTGACAAGGGCGGAGGACAGATTCTCATCTGCATTGCCGGTAATGGTTTTTATCAGGAGTGGGGCAAAGAAGCAGTTTCCTTAAAGCCCGGCGATGTGATCAACATTCCGGAAGGTGTCAAACACTGGCACGGAGCGGCTTCTGATTCCTGGTTTTCACATCTTGCAGTAGAAGTACCGGGTGAAAACAGTCATGCAGAATGGCTGGAACCGGTAAGCGATGAAGCATATGAAAACCTCTAAATAGCGTAAAAGAAGGAAGGGTTCCGAAACCCTTCCTTTTCCATAGGATTCCATAGTATTTTCACAAAATAGAACTATACTGAAAAACAGCAAACAGTCGGGAGGAGAAACCATGGAACAGCTCAAAATCTTAGTGGTTGACGACGAGGCGCGGATGCGCAAACTTGTCCACGATTTCCTGATCAAACAAAACTTCCAGGTGGTGGAAGCGGCCGACGGCGAAGAAGCGCTTAACATCTTTTATGAAGACCGCGGCATCGATCTTATCATCCTGGATGTCATGATGCCGAAGATGGACGGCTGGCAGGTGTGTCGTGAGATCCGCAAGGAGTCAAAGGTGCCGATCATCATGCTGACGGCCCGCGGAGATGAGCGGGACGAGCTGCTGGGCTTCGAACTCGGTGTAGACGAATATATCTCCAAGCCCTTCAGTCCGAAAATCCTGGTTGCCCGCGTTGAAGCAATCCTGCGCCGGACAAACCAGTACGACGAGGCGGACACGATGGAGCTCGGCGGTATCAAAATCGACCGCTCTGCGCATACGGCATCTGTCGACGGACGTGACATGGAACTCAGTTTCAAGGAATTTGAACTGCTGACTTACTTCATGGAAAACAAGGGCATTGCGCTGTCACGCGAGAAGATCCTGAACAACGTCTGGAACTACGATTACTTCGGCGATGCACGCACGATCGATACGCATGTCAAGAAGCTCCGCAGCAAGCTGGGAGAGAAGGGCGACCTGATCAAGACCGTGTGGGGGCTGGGATACAAATTTGAGCCCTGATCTATTCTGGCTTTTATTTCACTGCCAGATATGGACGCTTACATAAAACACCAGCGGTCAGACATTACATTTTTCCATTAGTGCTTCCTGCATGGCGGTCAGACATTGCACTTTTCCATCAGGGCTTCCTGCAGGACTTGAGAAAAATTCACATTCTGTTCCAGAGCGGCCTCATTCAGCCATTCCGGGATGGAAAGTGTTTTCTTCACAGCACGGTTATTGAAGCGCTTCTGGTAATGCAGTGTATCACATACAATAAGATTCACAAACTCTTCAGATTCATGTGAAAGTGATTTCCAGTCTGAGGGCTGTGGAATCGCACGGTGGTTTTTCTCATAATCATAAAGCGTGAAGGCGAGAACATCTTCCGCCATGTAGATTGCATCTGCGAGATTGTCACCACAGGTATAGCAGCTTTCCAGATCGGGAAAATTCACGGAAAATCCGGAATCTTCTGGGGTAAATACTGCGGGATATACGTATCTTGCCATCGGGGTATCCTCCTTATATTAGTAGTTATCTCAGGCCGGCATCTTTCCTGATCCGCAGAGCGGTTCCGGATTTGATCTCCCGCGAGGGATGCCGCGGAACACGAAAATCTTTTCCGGTTACAGGACTGTGCCATTTATCATGTTCAGTGCCGTGCTCGACAAGATAACACCCGATTTGTCTGAGCTTCCTTGTAAGTTCTGAAGTTTTCAAAACAACGTCCTTTCTGTTAATTATAGTAACACGTAACAATACGTATGTCAACGAACTGATCACTTAATTGATTAACATAATTATATAATCAAGTGTATCATTATCCGTCAGAATTGGCAACATAATATGAAAACATCCATCAAACGCCGCGTAGCTCTGGCGTTCATAGGCCTGATGATTGCCGCACTCTTTGCGATCGGTATCATCACACTGGCCTTTTCGGACGACTTCTATCTGCGCGAAAAACAACGAAAACTGAAGAAAAGCTGGGAGATGTTCAATACGGAGATCGTTCTTCCGGATGATGCATACGAAGAAGATGACGACGCATACGATCCGGATGATCCGGAACTGCATTCCGGCAAGGACGGGAATTCCCGGTATCATGATGAAATCCAGGCCGAAGAGGTAGAGGATGACGATGATGAGGATGAAGAACTGCAGATATCAGATGATCTGGAGCATTTCTGCCAGGTCAATGCACTGACCTATGCAGTCGTCGATTATAACCTCAATTTCCGTCTGACAAATGCAAAAGACGGCGACACGATGGCCAGCCGGCTGTTTGGTAATCTGTTCGAGATCGAGGGGGACAATACAAAGGTCCTTGCGGAGACGGATTATTATAACATCATCAAGATCCATGATCCCTGTCAGAACATGGATTACCTGGAACTCTGGGGATTTCTGGAGTGCGGCGACTACTACATCGCCCTCACACCGCTGGAGAGTATCAGCGACGCAGCCAGACTGTCCGTGCGCCTGTACCTGTATATCGGACTCTTTGTCATCCTGCTCAGCGTGTTCTTCATCGTGCTGCTGACACGCCGTCTTGTCAAGCCGCTGCAGGAACTGACAGCACTCTCGCAGCGCATGGCAAATCTGGACTTCAATGCGCACTATGAGAGCGGCGGAGAGGACGAAATCGGCGTTCTGGGAGAGAATTTCAACACGATGTCCGATAAACTGGAGCAGACGATTTCCGAACTGAAATCTGCCAATCTGCAGCTGCAGCAGGATATCGATGAGAAGACGAAGATCGACCAGATGCGGCGGGAATTTCTGGGAAATGTCTCCCATGAGCTGAAGACGCCGATCGCGCTGATTCAGGGGTATGCGGAAGGCCTCAAGGACATCGCGGATGATCCGGAGAGCCGGGCATTCTACTGCGATGTCATCATCGATGAATCGGCGAAAATGAACGAGATGGTCAAGCAGCTTCTGACGCTGAATCAGCTGGAATCCGGCACGGAACAGCTGCAGCTGCAGCGATTTGACCTGACAGCCCTGATCCGCGGCGTAATAGCTTCCATGCAAATCATGATTGAGCAGAATCAGGCAGATGTACACTTTGACGAGACAGAACCGATCCCGGTGTGGGCAGACGAGTTCCGGATCGAAGAAGTCGTGACAAATTACCTCAGCAACGCGATCCATCACCTGGAAGGAGACCGCCGGATCGAGATTACATGCAGCAGAAGTCAGATTGCGGGCAGCCAGGGCCCCAACAGTCCGGATAAAAACAGCACAGGCATCATCACGGTCTCCGTATTCAACCGCGGCAAACCGATCCCGGAAGAGGATATCGACCGCATCTGGGAGAAGTTCTACAAAGTTGATAAAGCACACACCCGCGCCTATGGCGGAAGCGGTATCGGCCTTTCAATTGTAAAAGCTATCATGGAACAGCATGGCCAGACCTGCCGGGCAGAGAACCGGGAAGATGGCGTGGTATTCTCCTTTACACTGGAAGGGTAACTTCACGGATGTAACACCGTGACACAATTATATAGCAGAGCAATAAAAAGCCCGGAAGCAATACCACTTTGTGATATTGTCTCCGGGCAAATTCAGCGCCACAATTCAGTTCCCAAATTCAGCGGCACAATTCAGTTCCCAAATTCAGCGCTGCAATCCAGTTCCCAAATCCACCAGATTCCGTTCAAATTCCATCAGTATTCTTCATCATACGACTCGTCATACGATTCATCATACGACTCGTCATAGGACTCATCATAGCTTTCATCATACGACTCATCATAAGATTCATCGTACGACTCATCATAGGATTCGGTATCAGAAGAGCCGTCATCTGCAGCAGCGTCACCGGAGCCGTCATCCGCAGCTTCTTCCGTCGGATCGACAAGTCCCAGCAGTTCGTTGCGGCTTGTCTCGAACGGGCATCCCTTTGAGTAGTAGATAATGATCGGCATCTCGGTATTGATCACTTCGAACAGCTTGCCGGCTGCATCCACAGGCATGTTAATGCATCCGTGTGATCCGTCGTAGGTGTAAATCTCGCCGCCGAAGGAACCGCGCCACCATGCGTCGTGGAATCCGATGCCGCCATTGAACGGCATCCAGTAGCTACACGGTGTCTCATATTCCGGTTCCCCTTCCTCGTTCCGCTCACCGGTGAGGATATGGTCCAGTTCCTTGAACCGCATAAAGTAAATGCCGGACGGGGTGTATTTATCCCAGCTCATGTTGCCGGATACGATATCGGACTCCATGTACAGCTTGCTGTCAACGTAGCACCACATGTGCTGGCGGGACAGGTCGACTTCTACATAGCTCGGACCGAATCCGTAGTTCTCTGTGTACATGCCGCGGGAAGCCCAGACAGGCTCGCGCGTCGTGATCGCGCCGTCTGCCAGTTCCTGACGGGTCTGTGCGAGCTCTGCATCGGCATCCAGAACCCAGCCGAAGCTGTCGCTGTAAACCTTCATCGGACCCAGTCCGGTTGCCTGGAACGGATATACGTTATTGACAACCTTAATGTCAGCCCCCAGATTTGTGATGTACTCGGACAGCTTCTGTTCCCACTTCGCCTCATCTTTGGAATAGTGGCCTTCGTCATCCTTGACCAGCCATTTCTTCAGCGTATTGCCGTTGAGCGTCACATCACCGGTCGGAAGCTGATACGTAATGCTCGCGCAGGCGAGTTCCTGCAGCTCCTGGCACTGCTCGGCGAGCAGCGGATCATCCTTCAGAATCTCCGGATTGTCATAGGCACCCTCGACATCGTCAATTATCAGAGATGTCTTTGAACCGTTTACCGCCTCACTGACAGCCTCCTGCACGATCTCCGGATGCAGCGTCGTGCCGTATTTCTCTTCCTTGATATAGAAGTGGTCATCCTTGAATTTCGCCTTGGCATTCTTGGGCTTCGTCATGTTGTCGGCCTGCAGCTCCGGAAGCTTTCCGACTAATTCGGTCAGCTTCTCCTGGTCAAATGCCGTGTCGACCGTCGTCTCTGCCTCCTGTCCGGCAAACTGACCCTTTGGCCACAGCAGATAATGCTGCTTGTCGAAGATTTCCTGTACGCTGCCGTCAGAGACGTAGTGGTAATCGATATCCGCACCTTCGATCGTCTCGGATGCGTCCTCGCGGAACTGCAGCGCGATCCGATAATCCTCCGCCTTCGCCGCGATCTCCGCCTCGACATCCTCCGGCGTCCGGAATCCCGCGTCAATACCGTTGATGACCGTTCCTTTGTAGAACACCGTCTTGAACTGCTGCGCGTAGTGCACATACGAATAAATTGCAAATGCGAGCAGCGCGCAGCCAAGTGCGATGAGGCCGATCATCAGTTTCTTCGACCTGGGCTTCTGAGACTTCTGCGCCTTCTGTGCAGTTTTGTTTGCTTTATTCTCGGCCTTTGCGCCAGAAGAAGTTTTTTGTTTGCTGAAAAATTTTGGTTTCGTGATTTTCTTCTGTGCTGAATTTCCCTTATTCTTTACTCCGTTCGCCTTCATGGCGTCTGCATCTCCCCTGATCAATACTGCAATGAAAATGAATAGAAAAGCGGTATTTCCATGCCGCAAAATGCAATGAAGTTATGACATCATGCGACATAATCCGCTGAAATTACATACAAAATTTATTATAGCACAAAGTTTTTCAAAGAAAAGAGGATATCGAAATAAAAATGTTATTGTAACTTTTTTGTAAAAGTGTAAACCTTGCGAACATGTACAAATTCATGCTATAATGACTATAGTTCAATTATTATAGGAAACGAAAGTTCTGACGCTCAAGTGAAAATTTAATAAGAAGTATTGAAATTGTATATCGCTGCAGTGTTGAACCGGACAGAAAGGCTGCCACATCAATGGATTGATCGCAACAACAGAGATTCGGCGGCCGGAAAGAAGAAAGAGGAGCGTATATGTATTCTGCAGGCAGTTATGTTGTGTACGGGACCAATGGCCCGTGCCGCGTGAATGAAATCACGTATCTGGACATGCCCGGCTGTGACACGAAACGTAAGTATTATGTCCTTGAGCCGGTTGCGTCAAAAGGGAGCACGATCTATTCGCCGGTTGACAGCGAGAAAGTTGCCATCCGCGCCATCATTACCAGAGAGGAGGCATCCGAGCTGCTCGAGACGATGGATGACGTTGAACCGATGACCATCGGGAACGAGAAGTTCCGCGAGGAATCCTACCGCGAGATCATGCGGGAGGGCAGTTGTACACAGATTGCCGGCATGATCCGGACCCTCCGGCAGCGCCGCGCTGACCGCCTCGCCCAGGGCAAGAAGTTCACCTCCGTGGATGAGCGGTTCCTTGCCGAAGCCACCGGAAAACTTTCCTGCGAACTTGCCATTGCACTGGATAAGTCACAGGAAGAAGCAGAAGAGCGGCTTGAAGAAGCACTCGGGGCAGAAGTGTAGACCGGAAATGAAGCTTATTCTTAAATACAAACCAAACGTATAAATGCCAAGTAAATGCCAAGTAAATGCCAGGGGCAGGACTTCATGAAAAAGTCCTGCCCCGATCTTTTTAACCGATTATCAGGATTCGGCAGTCCGCTTCTGCCGGATCCGGATCCCGTTCACCTCGACTTCCCCGTCCAGCGGGATTACAAGATACTCCCGTCCGTCATCAAGAATCCTTGTCTCCACGAGATCCGTCCGGTCGGCGGCGACGCTGATCTTCACATCCGCGGACTTGATCTCGAACTTCCGCGCCGCATGGACATTGGAAGCGAGAATCTTCTCATCGCCGGTCAGCTCTTCATAACGCTCCGCGAAGGACTCCATCTGCTCATCGGTGGCGCCGCACTGTGTCAGAATTACGCGTACAGCGTGTTCGTCCAGTACCGGCGGCTCCGGGTCGTCCTCGGCGGCAGCCGCCGCGATCACTTCCCCGAGCTTCTCGTGAATCTCCTTGGCAACTTCAAAATCACAGTCACGCCGGAAGGTCTCCTCGACCAGCGCCGTAAAGGTACTCTGCTGTGTCTCGGCCGTCAGCGGCGGCTCAACCCCGAGAACACCCTCCAGGAAAGCCCCGTGCATCTCTTTTGGCTTGGATGTGTAATACAGAACATTGTGCAGATCTGTGTTCCGGTCGGTAAATGCAGGGAAGAGGAAGCCGGCGTCGGGCATTTCCACCATCTGATCCCGCAGCTTGTTCAGAAATGTATTCTGATCCGGATCATAGCAGAGTCCTTCCTTCGAGAGGTTCACCGGACAGATCGCACAGACAACAAAGGAATAGACATAGTCAGATGCGTCATCCAGCGACAGCCGGTCCGAAGTGCTGCCCGGCACATCGTAGCGTCCGAATGCGAAGAGGATCAGATAATTGCCCGCATACGCATAGGCATTGATGATCTCATCATACATACTGCGCAAAAGTGCGGCGTCGGAGAGTGCAGAATCCCGCAGTGCCAGCAGCGCTGCCTGCCGTCCGTCAGGCGCTTCCTCCATCAGCGGAAAGGACAGCGTCACCAGATGCTTTCCGATCGTGCCGGAGAGCACCTTCCTGAAAATCGCACAGTACTTGTGCATTTCCTCCTCGGGCAGTGACAGAAACGCCTCCTGCATTTCCATTACCGTTTCTTTCTCACCATTGACATAGCATCCCGTAATCCGGTCAATCCGGCAGTGGTCCTTCGTCAGGAGCTTCCGGATCTCGGCAATTTCTTTCTTATTCATACAGATACCTCATATTTCTGATTATTTTGTGTTAAGACAATCGTGCGGACACCGCAGTCCGGTGTGAATACACTGCAGCCGGCCTGCCTGAAAAATGGAGTTGTATCCGTCCGTTTGTCAAAAACAGTATAGGAAAAAAATAAATATGAAAAAAGCCTTGACATTCCTTCGATCATGCGTTATGATCATACACGGTCGATTGGTCAAGGGGTTAAGACGTCGCCCTCTCACGGCGAAAACAGGGGTTCGATTCCCCTATCGACTGCACAGCCGAAGGTGGAAGCCTTTGGCTTTTTTGTTTTCCGTGTTTGATCACAAAAGGCAGATGATTTTAACATAGTTTAGCAAGAATTCCCCCATCCTCTGCAGGTAGCGGGATGAATTGCAAAAATATCTCACGAACAAAAAGAACACTTGTTCGATATACATAATTATGATATAATGGAGTCAGTCGAAGAAAGGAGATGGCTGATTCTATGAACAATCTTGATTATAATGGACATTCAGTATATTTGCTGTACTATCATCTGATCATGGTGGTGAAGTACAGAAGAAAAGTCATCGATAACGCTATTTCCACGCGTGCAAAGGTGGAGATGTGATGGCAAACAGGGCATATAAGTTCCGGATTTATCCGAATGCCGCCCAGAGGGAACTGTTCGCAAAGACGTTCGGCAGCTGCAGATTTCTGTATAACCAGATGCTGGCGGACAAGATCCGGGCATATCGGGAAAGCGGAAAATTACTCCGGTGCACGCCCGCGGCATATAAGAAACAGTATCCGTGGCTGAAAGAGGTCGATTCCCTGGCATTGGCAAATGTGCAGCTGCATCTGGAGCGGGCATACAGAAACTTCTTTGCGAAGAAAGAGACCGGATTTCCGAAGTTCAGGAAAAAACACAGC
>JAFUCM010000067.1 GCA_017459675.1 Eubacterium sp. | reverse complement strand
TGCATGTTTATATAATGATTACAAACTACCACAGATATACTGTACAGAACGTTAAAACACTCTGCACAAACCTTAAACCACTTATATATGGCGCCGGTTCACGAACAGGTTACTCAGATTCCCTTCCCAGAGAGGTCCAGACTGCGTTGTGATCAGACAGTTCTTTTCCTGCAAATGCACGCAACAGGGATGTTTTTTCCGCAAATCCAAATCCATCTTTTCCGGTTGAGACCATACCGCTTTCCCGCGGGCAAAGACCTCTCACCATAATCCAGTCCAGCCGCAGGCCAAGATACCCTCCGTCCGGAAGCGGCTTTCGCCTGGTAACCAGCGGCTTTTCCGGAAGACAACGGTATCCGGCATCTCTTACATCCTGCAGCAGCGCCTCATACGTAAACACGTCCTCCAGACACCGGCTGCGCAGCGCGGGACTTCCCGCTATGATGCCGATATCCTCTTTGGACCGCCCGTCAAAGGTATTGGTATTCAGGTCGCCTCCCAGAATCACGGGCATGCCGCGGAACATCCGCTCTGCCTCCCGCAGTACGATCTGCATCTGACGCCTTCTCCCTTCTCCATCCGTCCGGTTCTCCAGATGAATGCTTCCGACGCCGATCCTCTGTCCGCCGGCATTGAGAACTGCGAGAACGGCACAGCGTCCGCCGATCCTTCTCTGTCGGTCAAAGTACCAGTTGTATTCCTCCGGGAGTCTGACAACACGTGCCTCTTCTACAGGCCATTTCGAAAATACCGCATTGCCGTGGAATCCTTTCGGATCCGCCTCATTGACCAGTTCGATAAACTCCAGTCCGTACACGTAACCGTATCCCAGCTCTTTTGCGAGCTCCCGGGCCGTGTCTTTTTCCCCTGAGCGGACACATCCGTCGTCAAGTTCATTTGCCAGTATGATATCTGCACCGGACACCTTCGGATGCTCCTTCAGATAAGCACAGATCTCCGGAAGATGGACGCCCCGCTCCATATTAAAAACCAGGACTTCCATCGTATCCTTTTCCTTCCCCGCACCCGCATCGCGGGCAGCCAGAAACTCATTGTGTATCCCTGCTTCCGAAAACTGCGGGATCTTGCACATGACCGCATCCTGCTGCTCATACTCCAGCTGTTTTCCCAGTTCCTGCCGGACAGTGTTGATAATGCCTTCCATTTCTGTCAGTCACTCCTACTGCATTTTTTACAATTTTTCTAAAAAACAATTGTTTTTTTGATGCAAACATCATAACATAGAAACGAATAATACTCCATTATCAAAACTGAATAAAAAATATTATTCGATTTTATGCAACTTGATGATTTGTTCCGGATGATATTCTTCCGGATGATCTTCTTCCGGATGGTTTGCTCGCGCATGACTTGTTTCCGCATGGCTTGCCCTGTATCCTGTCCGGTATGATTGCGTGATATATTTTTCCCTGTTATAATGGTTCCATTCTTTTTATACTCACAATCTGCCTGTCTATTGTTTGAGGTGACAACATGCAGAATAACAATCCATACGCTGCGATTCAGTCGCAGTATTCTTCTTTTTCAAAGGTTAGCCGCAAAATCGCAGATTACATTTTGAAGGATCCGGTGCATTGCTCTTCGATCAGCATCCAGCAGATGGCAGCTGAACTGAAGATTGCAGAATCGAGTATTATTCGATTTTCCAAGACGATCGGCTGCGCCGGCTTTACCGATATGAAGCTGATGCTCGCAAAGTTTTCTCCTGCTTCGGTTCGGACCATCTTTGCCGAGCTGGATCGTGACGCGCCGGTCGAACGCATCGGCAGAAGTGTCTTCTCCAGAAACATCGACACGCTCGAGCGCGCCTTTGAGCTTTTGGATTTCAAAAAAATCGGCGCCGCCATCGAGCTGATGAACCAGGCCTCCTGTATCACCATTATCGGCGTCGGTGCCTCCGGTACTATCGCGGATGACTTTTATATCCGCCTGATGCGCGTCGGCATCCGGTCAGCTGCGATCAAAGACTCCCACCTGATGCAAATCGCCTCCAGGCAGGCCGGTCCGTCCGATGTCTATATCGGCATCTCACATACCGGTAAAACGCGGGAGATCGTTCATGCGCTGGAACTTGTGCAGCAGCACGGCGGCAAAACCATCAGCATCACCGGCCACCCGAACACGCCAGTCGGCCGTGTGTCTGACATCTGCCTGGAACTGTATTCCCCGGAGCAGCCTTTTGTGTCTCCCCGTGTCGCACAGTTTTCTCTGATCGACATCCTGTACGTGAGTCTGGCGATCCGGCACGAAGAATCCGTTATTTCCAATATCAAAGGAATGGAGGAGGTTCTGGAACCCTTCCGCCTGGATTGAATCCGAGTTCACAATTGCCGGAACTAATCAGGCAGATCGCTTCCGGTGAAGGGCTTTTTGTCTGGAAGCCCGCCTTTTGAGCAGAAGTATATGATAAAATGATATACTAATATTGGAATATATTATTCTGAGGTGATTGTTTTTACCACGTCACTGCGATGAAAGTTCAAGGGGTGGTACGAAGGCGTTACGTCGGCAGAAGTATCTTTCGTTACTGACCACACCGGCGAGCTATTAAGTGCGAATTCGGAATATATCTTTACCGGACATCAGAACGAAAGCATTTACGCGCTGTTCGAGAAAGCGGAAAAAGAACCTGAAAAAACAGACGACACAACAGTTACGCCTGCCGGAACACAGCCCAAACCGACAGCACCGCCGGCAACACAGACAGTCAAAAAAGCGAATCCACTCAATGTAAAAGCCAAGACGGTAAAACTCTCAGTAAAGAAAACAGCGAAGAAAAAGCAGACAATTGCTTTGAAAAAAGCGATGAAGATAACCGGCTCGCAG
>JAFUCM010000066.1 GCA_017459675.1 Eubacterium sp. | reverse complement strand
TTCCTGGAAAAGTAATAATAACAGCCTTTGATCTTTTTCAGACCGGTAACCTTTTTCCCTTTTTTATAATAGTATTTTTTTCCGTTCTGTTTTACCCAGCCATTCTTTTTGACCGGTTTCTCCTGTTCCGCTGCTGACGCATCTGTCCCGGCTGCGGTTTCATTTACACCTGTGTCAAATACAGAAACGCTACTGCTGTTCTCATCTGTTTTTTCCGTGTCCAGAACGAATACATTCACTGTATTGCCCGTATTTGTATCCTGAACCGGTTCCGCTCCGGATACAACAGCTGTCTGCCCCGGCGTAATCAATAAAAACAGGATTGCAAGACTTAAGCATACCGCTTTTTTCATAACGGTTCTTCCTTTATAACAGAATAATATTGTGTTCCCGGCAGACATCGCGCATTTCCTGCGGCCAGATGCTGGCCTGAACCTCACCGACATGAACTCTACCGAGCAGAAGCATGCACAGACGGGACTGTCCGATACCGCCTCCGATGGTATACGGAAGTTCTCCGTTCAGCAGCATCTTATGATACGGCAGTTCTTTGCGCTCCTCGCATCCTGCCTTGACCAGCTGCTCGGCCAGTGACTTCTCGTCGACACGAATTCCCATACTGGAGATTTCAAGTGCACACTGCAGCGGCTCGTACCAGAAAAGGATATCGCCGTTGAGCTGCCAGTCGTCGTAGTCCGGCGCGCGGCCGTCATGCGGCTTTCCGTCAGCGAGCTTCTCGCCGATGCGGGTCAGGAAGATACAGCCGTATTTCTTAGCGGCAATGTTCTCGCGCTCTTTCGCTGTGGTTCCCGGATACTTCTCAAGCAGTTTCTCCGAATCCACAAAATGGATTTCCTCCGGCAGACGGTAAACTGCCTTCGGATACTTATACCAGACCTCATGTTCCATGTGTTTGATCACGCGGAAAATCATCTCAACGGTCGCCTTCAGCGTCTCATAGGTCCGTTCTTCTTGTCTGATGACGCGTTCCCAGTCCCACTGATCCACATAGCAGGAATGCAGATTGTCCAGTTCCTCATCCCGGCGGATCGCATTCATATTGGTATACAATCCCTCTCCCGGCTGAAATCCGTACTCCTTCAAAGCCATACGTTTCCACTTTGCAAGGGACTGAACTACCTCGATGGTTTCTTCCGGCTGCCAGGGCACATCAAAGCTGACAGGCCGCTCAACACCGTTCAGATTATCATTTAATCCGGAGCTTTTCGGCACAAAAAGCGGTGCAGAGATTCTGGAAAGATTCATCTGCCGTCCGAATTCCTTCTGAAATGTATCGCGGATGTACTTGATCGCCTCCTGCGTCTCTCTGACCGTCAGACGCGGGTTGTATTTTTCCGGTAAAACCAAACTCATAACGACTCTCCTGTTAATTCCTGATGTTTTTCCTGCATAGAGCGATCGCATTGTGCCATGTACAAAGCACTGCGGCAGTTTCACTGCCGCGGGTATCATATCGCTCTGACATATCAATGCAAATTATACGTCATTTCTGAATGGATTGCTACTACTAATGTGATATGCCATAATATCAGCGCGCCCAGCCGAAGGCCTGCCGGACTGCACGTTCCCAGCCTTCCGTTTTGCTGCGCCGCTCTGCTTCCTCCATCTCCGGCATAAATGTGCGGTCAACCGCCCAGTTTTTCCGGATTTCCTCTGTGCTGTCCCAGTACCCGGCTGCCAGTCCCGCAAGATATGCCGCGCCCATCGCCGTTGATTCGACACAGACCGGCCGCTGTACCGGCGCGGACGTAATATCCGCCTGACACTGCATCAGGAAATTATTCCTGCTGGCACCGCCGTCGACACGCAGTGCGGTCAGGGACGTCCCCGCATCTTTCTCCATGGCGCGGATGACATCATTCGTCTGGAACGCAATGGATTCCAGCGTTGCCCGGATAATATGGAACTTTCCGCAGCCGCGGGTCAGGCCGACAATCGTTCCGCGCGCATACTGATCCCAGTACGGCGCACCAAGGCCGGTAAATGCCGGCACAACGTAGCAGCCGTTCGTATCCGGCACGCGGGAAGCCATTTCCTCAGACTCCGCCGCCGAATCAATCAGCCGCATCTCATCACGCAGCCACTGAATCGCAGCGCCTGCGACATAAACAGAACCCTCCAGCGCATAATTGACGGTTCCGTTCAGTCCCCATGCGATGGTCGTCAGAAGACCGTTTTCGGAGAAAATCGGCCTGTTTCCTGTATTCATCAGCATAAAGCATCCGGTACCGTATGTATTCTTGGCATCTCCCGGATCAAAGCATGTCTGTCCAAACAGTGCCGCCTGCTGATCCCCGGCAGCGCCGCCCACCGGAATTCTGCCGCCGAAAAGCGCCGGATCCGTCATTCCGTAGAGCATGCTGGACGGCTTTGGCTCCGGCAGCATACAGCGCGGAATCCGCAGCAGATCCAGAATCTCCTGATCCCACTCCAGTGTATTGATATTAAACAGCATCGTGCGTGAGGCATTGGAATAATCGGTCACGTACACCTGTCCGCCGGTAAGCTTCCAGATCAGCCAGGTTTCAACCGTCCCGAATAACAGTTCCCCATTTTCCGCACGTGCTCTTACACCGGGCGTATGATCCAGAATCCAGGCCAGTTTCGTGGCAGAAAAATAAGCATCAATAACAAGTCCGGTCTTCTGATGAATCAGTTCCGTATAGCCCTGCTCTTTGAGTCTGTCTGCGGCATCTGACGTTCTCCTGCACTGCCAGACAATGGCATGGCATACCGGCTCTCCGGTTTCCCGGTCCCATACAATAGTAGTCTCCCGCTGATTGGTGATACCGATCGCCGCAATGTCGTCCGCCGTTGCGCCGATCGTCTGCATCGCCTCAACTGCAACGCCCAGCTGCGTCGCCCAGATCTCATTCGCATCATGTTCCACCCAGCCCGGCTGCGGAAAATACTGCGTAAATTCACGCTGCGCCATGCTGCAGATGTTACCGGCTTTATCAAACAGAATACAGCGGTTGCTCGTTGTCCCGGCGTCGAGCGCCATCACATACTTTGCCATGATTTCCCTCCTGCTTACAGCCCCTTATTCCTGCTTCCCTTCCATCTCCGCCGGCAGCTTTTTTATGTATGCTTCTGCCGTCTCCGGCGTGACGAGCTCATATGGTATCTCAACGGAATCCTCCACGTCCCCGCTTTCCAGATAATCCAGAACCGCCTGAACCGCCCGGATCCCGATTTCCTCCGGAAACTGTGCCGTCGTTCCGAGCACCTGCCCGTCTTTCTCCGTAATCTCCGCGATTTCTCTGCTTCCGTCAAATCCGTAAAGCTTCACAGTAGTATTTCCAAGCGCCAGAACCCGCTTCCAAGCAGCATATGTAACCGCATCCTCCGTCGTGATCAGCAGGTCCAGATCCGGATAAAGCTGCAGCAGTTTCTGAACATCTTCACCTGCATCTGCGGCGGTTGTGCAGAGTGTTCTGGCAACCGTTATTCCCTGTTCCGTCAGACCGTCAGCAATCCCCGCCGCGCGGTCATCATGTACAGAATCTCCCGGCGTTCCGCGCAGGATAACAGCTGTCCCGCCCCGGCCGGTCTGCCCGGCGGCATAGACAGCGCCCGCTCTGGCCGCCTCGTAATTATCTGTCCCGATATATGCCGTTCTTTCTTTATATGCGGTGTCTGTGTCAATTGTGAAGACCGGAATTCCGGCCTCACCGGCGCGTTTCAGTGCAGCATATACCATCTCGTCACTCACCGGTGAGATACAGATAGCATCCACTTTCTCTTCAATCAGCTGGTCAACTTCCGCAATCTGTTCTGCCGCAGCCGCATCCTCCGTTCCGGCCAGATAGATCAGTTCTGCGCCATTTTCAGTGCAATGCTGCTCTGCCGCTTCTTTCATGCGGATCCAGTGGTCCCGGCTGTTTTCTTTCACAACCAGTCCGATCCGGATCTTATCATCTTCCTCTGCCGGTTCCTCACCGGCTTCTGATGCTGCTGGAACCGTCTGCGATTGATCCGCCGCCGCATCAGGCAGCGTACTGC
>JAFUCM010000004.1 GCA_017459675.1 Eubacterium sp. | reverse complement strand
TGATGAAATCAGTGAAAACATTGTGACGGTAAGGCCAGACCGCCATTATCACAGGACGAGAGGCCAATTGGCCGGGAATTACTCAAACACCCACAAACGGAGCTATTAATGACGAGGGTGAACTATGCCATTATTCCCTGTTTCTCGAAAAAACAGTCAGCTTTTGACTGTTTTTTCGATCTGCTAGTAAGGTGTTTGATTAAAACCCAGGACCTTGACATACACGCTGACTGTGTTCAGAATGCCGGTTTTGTAAAGTTAATGACATTGCACATTTGTGCCGTTTACAAACACGCCGTTTTTGATATCGATGCGCTTGCCCGGGGCTGCTTTCGGTGCGAACTGCACGGTTCCATCAGAGGCGGCAATCATATTCCACTTCTGCTTATCGGTTCCATCTTTGGTGTTCTGTTGGATATCATCGTTGTTACCGGTCCCGTCCGTTTCCAGATACTTGCCGGACTGCTCATTTTTGATGAAATAGTATCCGGCTTCCCCTGTGCTCTCAAGCCGCCATCTCTGGCTGTCATCGTAGTCCTTCTTCCGGAGGACAACGGATGCCTCGCTGGCATTCGAGGATCCCTTGATATCAAGGGTATAAACCGGCTCCTCCGCAGATGTGATATAGAACGGCACGTCCGTTTTGCCCTGCAGGATCAGTTTGTAGTCAGGATTCTCCATGACAAAATAGGGATCGCTGGCGCTGCCGTCGTTTTTCTTGGACGCATAGTAAAGCGCGTCATCATACAGCTTGTGCATCATGTTATACACGTTTTCATACCCGCCGATAGCCTGTGTCTGGTTCATATCAAATCCGGCATCCCAGCCTTTCGCATCCTTGATGCCGAAGTGATGCAGGATTCCCCAGACTGCCATCTGCGTCGCGTACCAGTCACGCGTCGCATCACCCGTGGAATACTTCTTTTTGGCTGTCCCGTTCAGCTTTTTCACGCCTTTATCGAAGACATAGGACAGGGCCGAATACATCTCGTCATCCTTCCACTGTCCCGCCACCTCATAAATGGTATCGCTTACAAAGTGCCGGTTGATATTCGCACAGTATACGGCATTGTTTGTCTCTGCATCGTAGTGGACATGTGTGCCGACCGGACGCATATACGGGAACTCCTGTGTCACCGCACTTGCCATCTGGATCAGCGGGCCGTAGTCCTTAGCGTAGATATGTTTGATCTCCGCCTGTGCTGCCGCTGCCCTTAGCATCTTTCTGCCGGAACTGCTGGCCTGCGCTTTCCGCTTAACCTCCTGATAGCGGATATACAGTGCAAGGTCCTCGCCGTTGAAAATGATATCGAGATCGCCGCGCCGTTTGTCCGCCTCTGCGATCGCGGTTTTCAGGAGTGATTCACCCGCAATCAGGATCTCTTCATCCGTCATCTCATCCAGTGGCTTCTTTTCCGGTTCCGGCTCAGTACCGGATCCGGATTTGGAAACAGCTGCCGGCTGGTCCTTCGCAGTATCAGTGGTATCCGCTTTCCCTGTGACAGATCCGGCAGATGAACTGTTCCCCGCAGCTGATCCGGTGTTTTTGTTGTCAGATGTTCCTGCCTTATCAATTTCTGTCTTTTCTGCGGCTGCAGTTTCTGTACTCTTTTCCGGCTTATCTGCTTCCGTCTTTGTTTCTTCTTCCGGCTCTGAAACAGACGCACTGCCAACGGCAGTGTTTGCTGCATCAGCCGTTTTTCCTTCTTCATGATCTGCCTTCACCTGTTCTTCGGTCTTTCCCGCATCAGCTGCAGACACAGAAGACGATGTCTGTTCCGTTGCTTCTGATTTATCGTTCGTTCCGGATGCGGCAGCCGGTATGGCAGCCGCACCGATCAGGAAAATAACCGCCAGAACCAGTGAAAGCATTCTCTGTTTTCCTGTTCTCATGAACTCCTCCTTTCAAAGACAGTTCTCTTTGCTTCGTTTCAGTCTTCTGTTTCCATCGGCCAGTACCTCCTTTGTCAGGTTCCTGTACGCCTCTGCAACCTTTCCCCTCGGGTCATGTCTGAAAATACTGCGGCCTGCTGCACTTATTTCAGCTGCCCGGATGGACCTGGGGATCTCGCTTTCATAGATCCTGATATGCTTCCCGTAGGTTTCCCTGATAAGCTCCGCGATCTCCTTCGCGTAATTCGTTCGCTGGTCAACCATTGTGAGCAGCACACCCTCGATCCGGAGCTTCGGGTTGATCTGGCGCCGGACTTTCGATACGGTCCCTAGCAGCTGCTCCAGCCCTTTGGCCGACAGATACTGGGCCTGCACCGGCACCAGGACAGAGTCTGCGGCAGCCAGCATATTGATCGTCAGCAAGCCAAGCGAAGGTGAGCCGTCCAGAAGGATATAGTCGTAACGGTCCTTCAGCGTGTTCAGATACTGCTTCAAAACCGTCTCACGGCTCATCACGTTGACAAGTGAGGCCTCCAGACCGGAAAGCAGGATGTTTCCCGGCATCAGATCCACGCCTTCCGGATGCCGCAGCACACCCTCACACGGAAGGATCGGCTCGTCCCGGATCACCCGCTCCATCATGTCCGCCAGTGTCGGTTCCATCTCATCCGGCATCTGGTTTCCGAGCGCAATGGTAAGGCTCCCCTGCGGATCCACATCCACCAGCAGGACATCTTTGCCCTCATTTGCCAGTCCGATTCCCAGATTTTCGCAGGTCGTTGTTTTGGCTGTCCCCCCTTTCTGGTTCGCAATGGCAATGACCGTTGCTTTTTTCTTCGCCATAAATGGTCTTTCACCTCCGTTTCTGTCGGCCCGTTACACCAGCCCCTGTGCCATGTCGTGACTGACCAGTGTCTGGTAATAATGGCTGATCGTAACCGGCGCATTATAAAGGACTGCCAGGAGATACTGACGAATGTTGGAGATCTTCGTCGTGTTCTCACCAAGGCAGTCCATGACATAGCAGATATGGCTGCTGTTCAGTTTTTTCAGACGGCCTATTACAACCGCAGCCGGTTTTTCCTCTCCCGAAATCCGGATAGTCGGCTTTGTTGTTGTACATACCTCCGCAAGCAGTTCCCGGATCTCTTCCAGCTGATCAGCGCGGTTTGGATAATCCATCTTCAACGCCTCGAATCCGCAGCTGATATCAAAAAACGCCCGTATCTCATCAACCGGATCCATCTGATTGATAAGATCAGTATGATTCTTTTCAGTCTGACTCTTATCAGTTTTATTACCGTCTGATTTTCGGACTTCCTGAAGGTTGATTTCCGGACTTCCTGAAGTCTGATTTTCATACTTCTTGAAGTCTGCCGGCTGCTCTCCGGAATAGAACCTTCCGACATATATCCTGTTCGGCTTTCCAAGTCCCTGGCGGACACGCAGAATCAACCCTGACTTCTCCAGATCCGAAAGAAGCCCGATTGCTTTTGAGCGCCCGATCGACAGGCTTTTCATCACCTCTTCGATGGTGAAAAAAATGAACGGGTGTCCCCGTTCGTCATACCATCCGTTTACGCGGGAGAGATATCCCCTGTCCAGCATCAGGCTGTATAAAAGCTTCGCGTCCCCGCTTAAGGTTTTGAATTTTGGTTCCTCCAGAAGGAGCTTTGGAACCTGCAGAAATGAATAGCGCCGCTCTTCCCCGTAATCAAAGTATTGAAAGTTCATGCATATACCTGTATCTCCTTCCTGATCACTGCATGCTCCTTACGCCACTCCTCCAGTGTATTCCGCATGCAGAAACTGACACACGGGCGGTCTCTCCCATACGGGCAGTTCCAGCAGAATACCGGCCTTCTGATCAGATCCGGTTTCTTCTTCTCTTCAGCAGTATTCCGGTACAGGATGCAGTGGTTCATCCCCAGCGTGCAGATCTTCAATTTCCTGTTGTAATACAGACAATTTTTACAATCCCTGACTTTCCTTAAAGAAGGTTTTTTTCGGATTCTTTTCACAGGACGACACCACCTCTCCCGGGTTCTGATCTTTGTCTGGGCTGCAGCTCCTGTGATTTCTGCCGGTTATCCGCCAGATCCTTCAGCACAGACCCACGCCCGCCCCGTTCCTTTTCCATCTGCCGCTCCGTGAAGTGTTTTGCCGTTTCGAAGACCCGTTCCTCTGCGTCATAGTGATATACAGTATCAGTCAGACGTTCTTTCGGTGCTACCGCATTTTCATTGATCTCCTGCACCATTGACTCCAGTCCCCGATAGTCTGTATTTCCATCATCTTTCAGCAGCAGAACTTCATGAATCGAAGAAGGGAGAATAAAATAGTCCCCGTGCAGCTTTTCCGCAGCTTCCTCCATAAACTCAGGCATGGCAATCACACCTGCACCGTACATCTTCTGCTCATTTGTGGCGACCAGAAGGCTGTGATCCGGCTCGAACATCGGTCCGTCTGCAAATACCGGATCAATCGCGGCAAGTACATCGAAAAGCGGTGTTATGGAATAGGAATTCTGCTCCCGCATGCTCTGTACCGCGTCTGTATACAGCTGCTCATGTGTGATCCCGTATTCTTCCAGAAGGGAATTCGTTACCAGATAGGACATCTCTCCCCGTTCATCTGACCCGACAATGACACGATATACCACGGCCATGTCTTCCAGCTCTCTGTGCGGCATGTCGGCAAGACGCTCCTCATTGCCTTTGATCGGAATCACCTGCATAATCAGGTTGCTCTTCGCCCGGTCGTAATCACTCAGCTTCTCCACACTGAGCTCCGGCATATCCTTCAGGACCGACCTGGCTGTATCCATCAGATCATCAATCACCTTTTCATAAGGCCTTACAACTTTCATCTCATGAAACGCCGTCTCCAGATCGATGACCGGAGATGCCAGGCCGTCACCCCTGTCGATCCTTGCCCCCAGATACGATTCTCCCTGCAGCTTATTTACCTGCAGGATGTTGACCTGAAGTTCCGGATACATCCCCGAAAGACGTTCCTGCAGATCCTGCCTGACAGCCTCCGCAAACTCATTCATTGTTACCGGTTCTGTTCTCATATGATCCTCCTTTATGATTGTGGTATGAATTCAGACATCAAAAAAGCGCAGTACAGAAGACTCCGAAAATGAGTTCTTTCATACTGCGCTATGTAAGAGGGAGAATCTAATTCTTCAGTTTATTATAAGCAAAAATCTCTTTGCTCACTTGTCCATCACTTTAACAAGTGCCTTTAACAATCCAGCTGCTTCCGGATTCTTTAACAGTTTCATTAATATAGCTGCATCGCTATCAGTTTCACTATCAGATGTTGATTGGTTGACAGGCGCATGCTCTTCCAGGATCTGAGGCACTTCTTCACAATCATTATAAACAGACAATGTATCATCACTTCCCAGTTCGGGATCCGGCATGCTTTCATTCACTTGTCTCTGCACCCTCAGCATTTTCTCCAGTTTCTCTTCGTGTTCCAGTTGTTTCGGAGTGTTCTTTTTTCTGCACCTGTACTCCTCAGAAACGAGATAGTCAATCAGGCTGTCTTTCGGGACTTTATATGTTCCTCCTATTTTAAACGCCTTTAACTTCTGATCCTGACATAATTTTGAAACAGTTGTGACCGTACAGCCTAAAAGACGACTCACCCACCAGATCCTCATTACATCAGGCCAGCCTTCAGTCTGCTTTTCATAGTATGACCGAACGATCTCCTGTGCTTCATCTGACAGTAGCTTTTCTCTTATTAATAACGAACTCTCATCATTCTTTTGGGATTTGTAATATCCTGCCGGCGGACGTTTCAATTCAGCACCGGATTCGCGTTTATAAAGATACTCGATCACATCATCAATGCGTATTTTATACCGATGCGTCTTTTTATGGTTATCAATACACGGAACAATCCCGTTTCCCAGAAGATACCGGCATGTACGTTTGCTGATATGACAGATTTTATACATCTGGTTTTCACTGATATATGGCGGATATTGATCCCTTAAATCTTCTATTGCATCTATTTTCATGTCATTCTTCTTTCTGTCGTTCTGAGGAATCATCTCATCCGCTGTACTGTCTTCGGACATGAAAACTGTTTCAGCAACAACTACATCGACATCCTCATTAACAACTTCATTTTCTTTTTCACTAACAAATACCTCTCCAAAGCGATTCTCTGTATCTGTTATCTGCTTTTCAGGTAAAGTACTTTCTTCCAACGAATAAGACGCTTCTTCCATTTGCTGCACATTTGACTGTAAATGCTCATTATCGCAGTTCTGTTCCTGCTCAGATAATTCCTCCGTCTCACTTACCGGACACTGTGTTTTTAGCAGCTTTTCCAGCTTTTCTTCATGCTCTTTTTCCTTCGGCGTAAACTTTCTACCACATCTGTGTTCCCATGAAACCAGATAGTCGAGCAGATACTCTTTGGGAATATTGAGCGCACTGCCCTTGCCGATATAAAACGCTTTCAATTTCTGCTGCCTGCACAACCTTGCAACAATATCACCTTTGCATCCCAGAAGACTGCAAACCATATCTGTTTTTATCACATCAGGCCAGCTTATGGTCTGTTCTTCATAATATGCCCTAACAACACTCTGTTCCTTCTCCGACAGGTTTTTTCTTCGAATTCTCAACGGACTCTTTTCATAATTAATATTTTGTATCATATATTCCGTCGGTGAGCGCCTCAGTTCAACGCCGGCTGCCCGTTTCTGTAAGAAATCAATCACATCATCCAGACGTATTTTGAATCGATGCCGTCGGCGATGATAATCGACACATGGAACAATTCCATTTTCCAGAAGATACTTGCATTCCGGCATTTTGATGTCACATATTTGACACATCTGTTGTCCGCTTACGTATGATGGATATTGATTTTTGATGTTATTAATCTCATCTGCTGATAAATAATGATTCCCATCACTACTTTCCTCAAACCTGTTAACCATCCGATCTCCGTCAGAATTCTCAACAGTCAGGTTATATGATACCAGCAGCTTTTCCAGCTTCTCTTCATGTTCCAACTGTTCCCGGGTAAAATGACATTTTCTGCATCTGTAGTCTTCCGAAACGAGGTAGTCGATCAGATACTCTTTCGGAATCTTCAGAGAACGGCCCCTTCCGACATGAAATGCCTTCAACTTCTTTTCCCTGCAAACTTTGACAATGTTAGAAGTTGTCCAGCCAAGAAGACGGGCAGCCCACCAGGGGGTGAGCACATCCGGCCAGCTCTCGATCTGTTTTTCATAATAATCCCGAACGATTTTCTTTTCTTCTTCAGAAAGAACCTTCTGTCTGATAATCCACCGTTTTCGTTTGTTGATCTGAAGTGCTGAATAGTAGCCTTTTGGCGGGCATCCATAATCAGCATCCATTTCTCGTTTCTGTAAATAATCAATCACATCATCCAGACGTATCTTGAAACGTTTCGCTCTGCGATGATAATCGATGGAGGGAACAATTCCTTCTTCTAAAAGATATTTGCATTTATTATCGGAAATGTGGCAAATCTTTTGCATCTGCGCTGCACTTATGATTTGCGGGTATTGATCCCTGAGATCGTTTATTTCATCAATTGTCATATCTCACTTCTCCTGAAAATAAGTTATTCTTGCCAACAGCAGAAGTGCACACATGATGATTTGCCCAATCAGAATGGGTTCAAATTCGTATTAATTTTTCGTTTTTAATTCTCTTCAAACTCTTCTTTTTTTATCGATTTCTCTCCAATTTCTCTCCAAATTCCAGAACATTTGACATCTCTTGTCCTCGGTATTGTTGCCCTTAATTTGTCCAGCATTTAAAGGGCTCAATGGCCTCTTATCCCCGAAAATAAAGGATTTCCGTATAAAATTCTGTTTCCTTTGCATACCATATGATTCCACTGCATTCCACATAAATCCTTTCGGATTCTATTTCTCGAAATGCGTTTACCGGTTCATCCCGGTACGGGGGTTCGAATCCCTTCGTCTCCGCTGAAAAAGCGGGCTGTCGTATCTTTTACGGCAGCCCGCTTTTACGCAAAGTCGTCTTCACTTACTTTTATGTTCCAGTTCTGACCGGTCCAGTCTGCAGTACAGATTCCAGATCAGACGGCATTCCCGCTCCAGGTCTGTCTCTGCCTCGCAGGTGATTCCCAGCCAGTTGGCACAATCATCTAATGTACGGAAGGAGCGTTCGGGGATGTGAATGCTGACCATCTTTTTAGTATCGATTACATGATTGGAAAATGATTTCCCGAGAAGGACGCCGTATGCTTCTTCAAGTGCTTCCAGCCTGCAGCCTGCCAACCCGTATGATACCATCGGAAGATACCCCACCGTTTCTTCAAATTCGGCGAGCATCCTGCTCTGCGCCTCTCTGTCCGCATTTTCGTCAAGTTCACAGCAGTACATGCCGCGCTCTTCGCCATTGATGATTTTCATTTTGTCAGGAAAATATCTTTTGTCATCGGAGCGGCAAATTCTGTCCCGCCGTGGAGGAGTGCACTGATCGCAGTCGTGTTTGTCAGAGATATTTCATTCATATCGTCCTCTCCATTCTGCTGCATTTGCGGCATGCAGATTTTCCCTTTCAGGAAATGATACACGGCTGCCCGTGTTCTTCAAGCTGAATATCCAGCTCGATCATGTTATAAATCCGGTTCTCGATAAAGAACGAGAAAATGATATCTGTGATGTCACAGGGCGACAGGGCGTAGCCGGCCCGCGCGAGAAGATCTTTTGTCTCGTCCATGTTCAGATGCGCACCCACACACAGGCAGAGTGCCGTCAGTTTCTGCGGATGATAATTCGGATTGTTCTTGATCTTGGAGAAGACCTTTTTGTCGACGATGGCACCTTTGTAGACATCGGCATTGGTCAGGCCTTTTTCTCCGATCAGATAGAGCAGATACTCGGAAAATGTATCGGAGACGTGGGCCACTCTGGCAGCGAGTTTTCGCTCCATTTCTTCAATCGCTTCATCCTGGTCGATGGAAATTGCCGGCGCAGCGTCCATGACATCTTCATCGAAACGCGGAGACGCCGCCGGCCTGTACATCTCACGTTCATCCCGGCGTCTGCTCATTCTTCTGGAGGGCCGCTCGTTGAATAATGGCGCCTCCGGCATGTTTCCTTCCTGATACGGTGCCCGGTCTGCTTCGCGGTGCGGTTCCTCCCTATCCATCATGAAGTCTTCTGCCGCTTCTTCCCGCGTCCTCCAGGCCGCATAATAAGCGCCGCCGTATTCTTCCTCGCGCTTCTCCTCCACGTAATTGCGGTCAATATAGGCTTCAAGTTCCGGATACAGACTTTTTCCCATCCGGGTCGCCTTCTCGTCGAACACAACGAGGTAAATCTCCATATCTGAATGCATCAGAAATGCATGTATTTCGTCGACTGCGATCCGCATGCCCTCTTCTTTCGGGTATCCGAATCCGCCGGTTGAGATCAGGGGAAATGCAATGGACCGGATTCCGTTTTGGGCAGCAAGTGCCAGGCTTTTCCGGTAGCAGGACCGGAGCAGTTCCTCTTCATGATGATTTCCGTCAATATAAAGCGGACTCACGGCATGAATGATATATTTCGCAGGAAGGCAGAATCCGGGTGTCATAAATGCTTCGCCTTCTTCCGCAAAGCCGATCTTCTCCTTCCTGTATGCAAGCAGCTCTTCATAGCCTGCCGCCTGATAAACCGCATGATCACATCCGGTTCCGACACTCGGATGATCATTTGCCGTATTTACAATGGCTTCGGTTTCCATCCTGGTAATATCATTGCGAATAATCTTAAATGGCATCGCTTCTGCCTCCTTTTCTCAGGATCATCCTGCATTTTATTATATATCACACCAAACCTTCATGGAAACCGAAACCGTACCGGCTGCTCACCGAAAGTGCTGCGTGACCCTGCTTCTCACCGGCGGTGCCGTTTCTTGTAGTCCCGGCGGATGGGCGCAAGCAGTTCCTCGTCATCGAGCATTTCCTCCATCGCTTCTGCAGATGCAGACATCCGCGCATAAGAAACTGCATTTGACATGACTTCGAAGTTCAGTCTGGTCCCTTTTGCATCATGCTCGTAGCGTACTGCGCGGTTCGGACGGATGCCGAAGCTGCCGGCCACAGAAACCGCATCAATATTGGCGCCGAGAAACAGGAATTCCCAGTGATATTTTTCCTTCTGGCGTTCGATCATCCGGCGGACCTTCTCATAATTATATACACGGCTTGCGTTTTCCATTCCGTCGGTGGTGATGATAAACAGTGTCTTTTCCGGCACATCTTCTTCTCTGGCGTATCTGTGGACGTTTCCGATGTGATGAATGGCTCCGCCGACCGCATCCAGCAGTGCTGTGCAGCCGCGCACATAATACTGGCTGTCGTTCAGCGGCTCAACCTTCCGGATATCGGTCCGGTCGTAAATGACCTCTGTCACGTCGTCAAACAGGACGACCGATACAAGCGCTTCTCCTTCCTCCTTTTTCTGCTTCGCAAGCAGGCCGTTGAAGCCCCCGATTGTATCTGCTTCCAGACCGGACATGGATCCGCTTCTGTCGAGAATAAATACCAGTTCTGTTAATCCTTTTCTCATTTCTGACCTCACTTTCTGCCCCGCGGCGGGCTGTGTTTCATCTCTGTGAGGTCAGTATAGCAGGCACGCATGCAAAAACGGTCGCCTGCCGGGCGACCGTTTCCTGTGCGCGATCAGAGATCGCAATTTACCCATTTACTCCTCTGTCTCCTGCTGCCCGATCAGACTTTCCAGCGTCTCAAACAGGGTGTCCGGCTGCACCGGCTTGGACAGATGCGCATTCAGCCCGGCCTGCAGGCTGCGCTGCACATCCTCGTCGAATGCATTTGCCGTCAGGGCAATAATCGGGATGTTCCTTGCGTCTGCTCTGTCCAGTTCACGGATCCGGCGGGTCGCCTCGAGGCCGTCCATCTCCGGCATCCGCATATCCATCAGAATCGCGTCATAGCTGCCCTCCGGACTGGCTTCGAATTTCTCGACGGCAATCCGGCCGTTCTCTGCGAGATCTGTCGTGACGCCGCGCATCTGCAGCACCATCTCGATAATTTCCGCGTTGACCTGGACATCCTCGGCCAGCAGAATTCTGCGTCCGGTCAGATCTGTTTTCTTCACCCCATCCTTTGCAGCAAGATTCTTCCGCTGCATGGCGGAGCGGAACTCCTCCATGACCGCTGCTGCAAACAGCGGCTTCGCAATGAAGCTGTCCACACCGGCCTGAATGGCCTCATCCAGAATATCATCCCACTTGTAAGCCGTCAGAATGATGATGGCCGATTCATTTCCGATAATGCTGCGGATCCGCCGGGTGGTCTCCACACCGTCCATTTCCGGCATCTGCCAGTCAACCAGAATCAGATTGTAGGGCTCATGGCGCGCGTGACGCAGACGGACCGTTTCCACCGCCGCCGCACCTGAATCCGCAATTTCCGCCGCAATGCCGACCCTTTCCAGAACCAGTCTGGCATGCTCGCAGGCAACCGGGTCATCGTCGACGATCAGCACCGTCATTTCGCCCGGATGAATTTCCTGATCCGGCGTCTTTTCACTTCCGGCTACATCATCAAGCGTCACATTGACCGTGAAGGTGCTTCCTTTCCCCTTGGTACTCTCGACCTCGATCGTCCCGTTCATCATCTCGACGATGCTTCTGGTAATCGCCAGACCGAGGCCGGAGCTTCCATACTTGTTCGTCGTGGAACTGTCTTCCTGGGCAAATGTATCAAAGATATGCGGGATAAATTCTTTGCTCATGCCGATTCCGGTGTCGGAAATGGTAAACTGCAGCGTCGTTTTCCCGTCGAACTGCGCTTTCCGCGCAACCTGCAGGCTGACCTTTCCGCCGACAGGTGTGAATTTCACCGCATTTCCGAGAATGTTGATCAGCACCTGGCGCAGCTTCATGTTGTCGCCGATGTAATAATCATCGACCTCGCCGT
Source organism: Eubacterium sp. (assembly GCA_017459675.1). Taxonomy (GTDB): domain Bacteria; phylum Bacillota; class Clostridia; order Lachnospirales; family Lachnospiraceae; genus CADBRN01. The sequence goes on along the minus strand of JAFUCM010000004.1, from coordinate 44,673 downwards.
TAATATAACACTGATAATCCAGACCCTTGTCGTGGCACTGGCTGCTGAACATGGTGTTGACCGCCTCCAGAAGTCTGGAGAAGGAAAATTCCTCGTTCCGCAGAACCATGCGTCCGGATTCGATGCGGGTCATGTCGAGAATGTCGTTAATCAGATTGAGCAGATGTTCCGCGGAATCACCGATTTTCTCCAGATATTCCCGGGTCTTCTCCGGCGTCTCCGGGTCACTGAGTGCAATGTTGTCCAGACCGATGATGGCATTCATCGGCGTGCGGATCTCATGGCTCATATTGGACAGGAATGCCGTCTTCGCCTTGTTTGCCTCTTCGGCCGCAGTGAGCGCGTCGCTCAGCGCCTAGTTCTGCCGGATACTCTTGCGGGTCTCGGCATCTACATCGGCGAAGCATGCGCCCACGTGATTGACATCACGTCCCGAAGGATCATTCGGATCCTTCATCGCCGCGAAGCGGACCGTCTCGTAGGTCTCCTTTCCGTGGCGCGTCACCATGTAGGTATAAGAAATGACGTTGCTCTTCCGCAGTCCCTCCCGGACCGCATCCGGCTGAATAAATGCCAGAAATGGTTCCAGATAAGGTTCTGTAATATACTGGTTTGCGTAAGCTGTGACGGACGCCAGGTATTTGAATTCCTCACCGACCTTGAAGCCGGTTCCGTCCAGATCGCCGTGGGACTGGTAGCAGACGCCGTCGTCCGTCTCCAGATCCAGATAATATACGCTCCAGTAGTCCGAGGACAGTGCCGTAATCATCCGGCTCTGCTGCTTCGTCTGACGCTCTTCCGCCAGCAGCTTCTCCTGCAGTTCCAGGCGGTGTTCCAGTTCCTCCTGCTTGACGCGGTTTTCGGTATCCGCCGTCTCCTTCTCGAGAATCAGACGGCTGTTCCGTTTCGTCTGGGCAATGATGAACCCGAACATAATCAGCATGGCGGCCACCGTCAAAACAGACTGCATGATGCTGCGCCGGACTGTCCCGTCAGAAATGGCACCGATCCGGTCACTGATGACGTTCTCCCGGATCAGATAGGTCAGCTGACAGTCTGTTCCGCCCACCGGGATATAAGCCAGCGTCTCCCGGATATCGTTGTAGGTAAAGGATACGACACCTCTGGTTCCGCTCTGAAATTCCTCAACAAACTGGTCATAGGAATACGGTTCTTCGAACACCGCAATCTTCATGGCATTCAGCAGGTTGTCTTCCTCAGCAAGACCGCCGAGCACGGCATTGGTCAGCGCCATTCCGTCGTCCGTGTAAATATTACAGAAGGTCGCGTCGCCGGTATTGGTCGTCATGGAAACGCCGGCGAGCATGTCATCCATGTCAATGGAAATAAAGCAGACCGACAGGGTTTCATCCTGGAAGGGGACATTGACCGGAACTGCGATAACAACCCGTTTGCCGACATCCGCCTGATCAATGACGGAGATTTCCGGCTCAGAAAGTGTCCTGTAATCAAATGTGTAATCAGAAATATTGGAATCCATCCCTCTGGAGGAATAGATCCGGCCATCTGTATCGACAAATGCGAACTTGTCCAGCTTCAGCAGCTGCTTCATGCGGGTCTGGTAGTCCTCCATGTGCGCCTTGTCGCTCAGATCTTCCTCCGTCATCAGATCAATGGCAATCTGCACGGTCTGAATCTTTTCCTGCAGATTGTTCTCAACGACCTGTTCCCGGCGGCCGGCGAGCTCATCCAGATACAGAAGGCTGACCTCGCGGACTGCCTCCTCGGTATCACGTCTCGCATAATGGCCCATCCAGATCGTTCCCGCAACCAGTATGACTGCGAGAATCAGACTTCCGATTACCGCGATGCGGGCGGTGTTGTTTTTTCTGATCTCATTCACGTTAATCGGTCCCCCCGGTGAATTTTTTAAAAGCCAGTCAAGATGATGTTATTATACCACGTTTTGGGACTGCTGCAGCGTCATTCAGTGTATAAAATCGGTTGTCACCCGGCGCCACTGGTATTTTGCCAGATCCACTCTGCCGTCCGGACAGGGAATCCCGTCCGCCTCGAGCAGCTCGATCTGCCGGTTCTTCCCGCCGAAGACAAATGCCGGGGAGACTTCTCCGTTCCGGTTGACAACCCGGTAGCAGGGAATCCCGTCCGGATCTGGATTGGCGTGCAGCGCATAGCCGACCACGCGCGCCCAGCGGCGGTTCCCCGCGAGCGCGGCAATCTGCCCGTATGTCGCGACCGTCCCCCGCGGGATCTGCCGGACAACCTCATAGATTTTTGCAAATGCGCCGCTTCCGCGCGCTGTGTCTTCCTGACGCATCTCTTTCAATCCTTTTTTGCTATTCATTCTTCTTCGTATGATACTGCTGCACACGGACCCGGCCGTTATGAATGCTGTCCCGGAAGAAATCTTTCACGGAGCAGCCCGCCCGTCCCGAGGACGCACACGCGCAGGCGCATGCACAGGAGGACGCGCACGCGCAGGAAGATGCACATGCGCAGGAGGATGCACAGGACGAGTGATGTGATCCGCCCGAGCGGGAAGAACGGGAAGTGTGCGAAGACGGCCGCGGCCGGCTGACCGGCACGTTGATCACATTGACGCGGATAAAGGTATTCGGCGCATCTCCGTACCGGTATGTTCCGCGCTTCGTATATTTCTCCGGTTCTTCAATCTGATCTTCTTCCACAACTTCTTTGCTCTTGATCATACTGCGCCCGCAGTAGGCACATTTATCCTTGCCGTCCTCACGCACGGCGCCGCAGCCCGGGCAGCTCTCGTAATATTCGATCTTCGTGCGCGTGATCTTCTTTTTTGTCTGCGGCTGTCCGGATGTGGCGGAGCCGAATCCGGTGCCGCCGGCAATCCAGCGGATAAATTTATACAGTGCAATGAACGGCGCAGCAAGGAAGCCAAGGAAAATCACGATTCCGATGAGGATCCCGATGCCTTCCGCAATGCTGTACCCGCCGCTCTCGCTCTCGTAGCTGCCGTCATATCCATCTTCGTAGTCGCCGCCGCTGCCGCCGGCCTGCCGCTCCGGGACAAAGCCGAACGTATCATTCGGATATACGACAGAGATGGTATATTTCTCACCTGCTGACAGTGACGTCTCAAAGACCAGATAGCCGTCCTCCTGCAGACAGTCCGGCTGCCAGGCGCCGGCATTTTCCGCATTCCAGCGGATGGTAAGCTGATCAACATCCATGCCGTCAAACCACGCGGGCGTGAACGTATAGACGGATTCTCCCTCCACCCACTTGTCAATCTGATACATATGGTCCTGCGTCATGGAAAAATCGACGCTGACAATCTCATCTTCGCCGTAGCCGCGGTCCAGATAAATGGCCAGCGAGCTGCCATTATCTTCGATGTAATCGATCGTATCGCTTTCCGGCACAATGTCCTCATGAAAGCTGTTCGGCACGCCGAGGTCGATCCATTCCAGCTCACCGATCGAATCGTCGAGCACTTCCCACTCGATGTGGTAATTCATGTTGAGCGAGGCGTCGTCATTTACATCAACCGTGATGGTAAAATCACGGATCTCATCGGTCGCATCGGCCATGACCGGGACTGCCGGAAACACGAGCATGACTGCCATGCTCACCATGATCAGCAGAACTGTCAGAGCCAGAAGGCGTCTGCCCTGTTTCCGGTTCCGGGAATGATTTACGCGCCGGAGATCTGCGAGGGCGGGCCTTGCATTTCTCATTCTGGTTATACGGTTCATCAGCAGTACCTCCTCAGCGGACATTGGCCGGTCATCTCAGCGGAATACGCCCGCCGCTCTCTGCAGGCTTCGCTCTCCCAGATCATTTTCCAGTCATCGCAGAGCAGATTGCCCAGCGGCTGGTCTGACAGCCAGCTCTGACAGGGCACGACATTTCCGGAAGGCGTAACTGCCATATTGGACAGGCATGCGCCGCAGGACGGCGACGGGATATTTAATTCGTCAAATACCTCCTGCCCGATCCATCCCGGCGAGGTAAATGCAATCTCCATACCGTTCGCGTGACAGTATGCGACGGATTCCCGCAGGATTTTCTCGAGTTCCTCCCCGGTCAGCTGCAGATGCTCCGAGGTTTCCCCGGCCGCATTTCCGGTCGTGATCAGGCCGGAGCAGGTCACATAGATGACGCCTTTTTCATGCAGGTATTCGAGCGTCTTCCGGTAGTCCCGGTTCAGTGTGCAGAGCGGCGTGTTGATGCTGACCGACAGCCCCTCCTCCAGCGCATTTTCAATCGCCGCTGCCGTATTCTGAAACTGCTCCGCGCCGACCAGCCGGTTGTGAATATCCGGATCGCAGGAGTAGAACGTAATCTGCACGCTGTCCAGTTCGGCCGCGTGCAGCGCGCTGCAGTACTCCTTCGTGAGCCGGATCCCGTTGGTGTTCAGGCGGGAAATAAACCAGCGCGCCTCCCTGATGAGGTCAATAAGATCGTCGCGCATGGTCGGCTCCCCGCCGGTAAAGGTCACCTGCGGAATCCCGGCCGCGCGGCATTTTGCGAGAATTTCCTTCCAGGATTCTGTTGAGAGTTCTTCCTCATCAGCCAGGGTCTGTCCCGCCGCATAGCAGTGCACACATTTCTGATTGCAGTGCCATTTTCCGTCCTTCGTCATGGCGCTGACCAGCAGGTCCATCCGGTGCGGCGCATTCATATATGCGGCATATTCGCCAAGGCTCATGTAGTGGACATCCGTTGTGACTTCCTCGCGGTACGCGATCTGCCGCAGCGTCTGATAAATCGTCTGAATATCTGCCTGAATCCGTTTCCGCGAAAAGAACGGGATGATCTGCTTCACGTTCTCACATGTCCGGTCCAGAATGCTTTGAATCTCCGCCTCGCCGATTTCTTTCCCGTCGAACCGGTTGGTCTCGCGGATCATCTCCGCCAGAATCACCGCCCAGGCAAAATTGACCGGCACGACATCGGTTCCGTTGATGATCGCGACACTCGGATTGAGGGTATTCTCCTCATTCTTCGGCGGAATCAGATGGATGCGGATCGCGCCCGGCCCGTCCGGATTGAGGGTCGTGTGAAGGACCTCATTGAAGACGGTATCCATGTACGCCTGCATCCGCTTCACCGATTTTGTATTTCTGAATAATTTCGGGACAGAAATCATCGCTTCCTCCTGTATCAATGCAGCTGCCCTGCTGTATATACGTCTCTTCCTTTTGAGCGTACCTTTTCAGAACTTAATTGTCAACTCATCGCTGCAGACAAAAAGGCCGTCACAGCGGGGGATCTGTGACAGCATTTTAACGCGCTTCTTAAATATAATTTGTTTAAACCGCCTGAATTCCGGCTTCTTTCAGGTATGCCTGTGCCTTCAGGGCGTATTCGAACGGATTGGCAATGTCCGGATCCTGCTCGGCTTCCACCGTCATCCAGCCTTCATAGCCCGCCTGTCCGAGCACTTCAAATACTGCAGGATAATCCACACAACCGTCTCCCGGAACCGTAAAACAGCCTTCCAGGACGCAGCGGCGGAATGCCCATCCTTCCCGCACTGCCTGCTCAAGCTTTTCCGGACGGATATCTTTCAGATGCACATAGGCAATGCGGTCTGCAAACCGCTCTGCTGCTTTTGCCGCATCCGCACCTGCGACTGTAAAGTGGCCTGTGTCAAAGCAAAGTGATACATACGCCGGATCTGTATTGTCCATAAGCCGTTCGGTCTCTTCGAATGTCTGAACAACCGTCGCCATGTGATGGTGATAGCAGAGGGTAAATCCTCTGTCCGATGCGATCTTTCCAAGTCTGTTGAGGCCGCTGCAGAGCTTCTCCCATTCTTCATCATCCGCAACCGGCTTTCTGTCGCCGAACATGGAACAGGTCTCAGCAAACAGGCATCTTGTCACTTCACATACATTGATCATCTTCGCGCCGACCTTTTCCAGAAAATCCAGCTGACTGATAAACCGTTCCTCGTTCGACTCATAGGATTCCGAACAGAGAAAGGATGAAAACCACTGTGAAGTAATCTGCATGCCGCGCAGATCCAGCGCCTTCTTTAACACGACCGGATCCGTCGGGAATTTTCCGCCGATTTCGGTTCCTTTATAGCCGGCCAGCGCCGCCTCGGAAATCATCTGCTCAAAGGTCCGGTCACCGCCCAGCTGCGGCATGTCGTCATTGGTCCAGTTGATCGGTGCAATTCCAAGTTTGATATTTTTCAGCATCATTTTAATCATCTCCTTATCGCCTTATATCTGAAACGCCCGCGGCAGTTCTCATGCCGCAGGCGTCCTCATTTACAGTTTCGGGGGAATTTTTGCCGTTCAGATCATTTTCAATCTGTACGCAGTATTTTTATTATTCGATTCCCATCTCTGCCTTGTACTCATCGAGGTTCTCAGCAGTAACCAGAAGGGACGGAGTCTCTGTGTGCTCTTCAAGTGTCTTGCCGTCAAGAACATCGAGGCATGCCTGGATTGCTGCTTCTGCCTGCTTGTTCGGATACTGTGCAACCGTACCTGCAAGTGTTCCCGCTTCGATTGCTGCAAGGTCATCAGAGGAAGCATCGAAGTCGAATACGCTGATGGAACCAGTCTTCTTCATCTGGTCGATCGCCTGGATTGCGCCCTGACCCATCTCAGCATTGACTGCCCATACAACGTTTACATCCGGATTTGCATTCAGAACGTTCTGCATGACATTGTAGGCCTCGTTTCTGTCGCATTTAGCGGTCTGGGATGCAACTGTCTCAAAATCAGGCGCCTGATCCTGGAAGCCTGCAAGACGGTCATCGAGTGCCTTAACGCCCGGAACACCTTCCAGATAGCAGATCTTGCCGTCTTCAATGTTTTCTGCTGCATAGACACCTGCCTGTGCTGCTGCGTCATACTGGCTGATGCCGACGTATGTCTCAACCTTTCCGCCCTGCTTTTCAAGCTCGTCCATATCGATGGTGTCATTTACAAGAACGACCGGGATACCTGCATTGTTTGCCTTTACAATTGACGGAAGCAGAGAGGTGGAGTCAGCTGCTGACAGGATAATTGCATCAAATCCCTTGACAACTGCGTTCTCAACCATCTGAACCTGTTTCTCAACATCTGTCTCTTTCTCCGGTGCCTGGAACTCAAGGGTTACGCCCTTTTCTTCTGCTGCCGCATAAGCACCTGTCTCCATGGTTGTCCAGAACTCGTCTGTCTTAGCCTTTACGATATAGGCAATCTTAACGTCTCCGTCCTTCTTCTCAACAGAAGAAGCTGCCGCACTTGATGCTGAGGATGCCGCTGCACTTGATGCTGCTGCCGGTGCAGAAGATGCTGCACTTGAATCAGAGCTGCTTCCGCATGCTGCCAGCATACTCATGGACATTGCGCCTGCCATAGCGACTGCGATCAGTTTTTTCCAGTTTTTCATAATGATTCTCCTTTCATAAACGGCCCTGTCCGGGCAAATGATAACTTATTTTTGTTATCCGGCCGGAATCACCCAGTTAATCCCGGCCGGGATAAACCTTTTTAATGTTTTCGTGAACTGCCTGCTTTCACTTATCAGCTTTTCTTCAGCGCGCCGTTACGAATTGCGTCAGCCAGAACTGCGATCAGGATGACAACACCGATGACCAGCTTCTGCAGGTTGGAGGATACGTTCAGGAGGTTCAGACCGTTTCTGATAACGATCATGATGATCGCACCTACGAATGTGCCCCACACCGAACCGGATCCGCCGAGAAGGGAGGTTCCGCCGATGACGCAGGATGCGATTGCGTCCATCTCGTAGTCAAGACCTGCTGTGGACTGCGCGGAGTTCAGCTTTGCTGTCAGGATTACGGAAGCGATACCGGCGCAGAGACCTGAGATTCCGTATGCCATGGTTTTGTATTTATTTACATTGATACCAGAAAGTCTTGTTGCTTCTTCATTTCCGCCGATGGAGTAAATGTAGCGGCCGAATCTGCGGTATTTCATGATGTAGTAGAACAGGATATACAGCAGAATCATGAAGATAATCTGAACCGGAATCTGTGTTCCCGGAATCGTACCGGAACCGATAAAACGGAAGCCTTCGGAATATCCTGTGATCGTATTTCCGTCAGCGATTGTGTAAGCCGCGCCGCGTGCCATGGACATCATGGCCAGTGTTGCGATCATTGGCTGCAGTTTGAATTTGGAAATCATGATGCCGTTGAACAGGCCGCAGCCAAGTCCGATTGCCAGTGCTGCGATGATGCCGACGATGCTCGGAAGGCCTGCTTCCACGATGATCTTACCCATTACGATGCCGGTAAATGCGACGACTGAACCGACTGAAATATCGATACCGCCGGTGAAGATTACAATGTTGACACCGACTGCCAGGACCGCATATACGGTAACCTGCTGCAGGATGTTAATGAAGTTTGCAAATGAATGGAATGCCGGTTCTGCGATTGACAGCAGCACGCACAGAACAATCAGTACGAGCAGTGCCGACATATTCGATAAATCTATTTTTTTTGTCTTTGCAGCTGTTGTATTCATCTTTATTCTCCTTTTATTCTTGCAAGCCGGATCATTCAGCCCGGTGTTCTGCTTAATTCATGGTAGTTGCCGCTGTTGCATAACCTACGACCAGCTCTTCTGTGACATCCTTCATCTGATCCCGCTCGATCAGACCGGTGATCTCACCCTCATGCATGACGTAGATTCTGTCACTGACACCCATGCACTCCGCCAGTTCCGAGGAAACCATGATGACCGCTTTGCCGTCTTCCTTCAGCTCGTTCATAATGGAATAGATCTCAGCTTTTGCGCCGACGTCGATACCGCGTGTCGGCTCATCGAAAATCACGATGTCAGAATTGGTATTCAGCCATTTACAGATGACGACTTTCTGCTGATTGCCGCCGGAGAGGTTTTTCGCCTTCTGCATCAGAGACGGTGTCTTAACCCGCATGGAGTCCGCCAGTTTCTGATTGTTGTCTGTCTCCTTCTTATGATTCAAACCGAACTTTGTCATGGCAGTTGACAAATTAGGGAGGGAAATATTCTGGTTCAAATCAAACTCGAGGATCAGACCCTGCTGTTTGCGGTCTTCTGTCAGAAGTGCAATGCCCTGCTTAACAGCCTGTTCCGGACTCTTGATCACCGTTTTCTGACCTTTTACGAAAACCTCTCCGCTGTCGATCGGATCTGCGCCGAAGACTGCCCGCATCAGTTCTGTCCGGCCTGCACCCATCAGACCATAGAACCCGGTAATCTCTCCGGCTCTCGCATAGAATGAAACATCTTTCAGTGTCGCATTCTGTTTAAAGTTCTTTACCTCAAGCAGTACTTCTCCCGGTTCCACATCAACCTTGGGATAGTAGTTTGTCATCTCACGTCCGACCATCAGGGCCACCATCTGATCGATTGTGATTTCTTTCAGGTTCAGTGTGTCGACATACTTGCCGTCGCGGAAGATTGTTACCCGGTCGCCGATCTGCTTGATCTCCGCCAGTCTGTGAGAAATATATACGATCGCCACGCCTTCAGCCGTCAGTCTGTGGATCAGCTCAAAGAGTGCATTTACTTCTTTCTCCGTCAGAGCGGAAGTCGGCTCGTCCATGATCAGAATGTCACAGTGATATGACATGGATTTCGCAATCTCGACCATCTGTTTCTGTCCGACTGTCAGTTTGGAGACCTGGATTTTCTCATCGATATCTGAATGAATGTCGTCCAGCAGCTTTCTGGCGTCCGCATTCATCTTCTTCCAATCGATATTTCCGGACTTTGTCAGCGGCTGCCGGCCGAGAAACATATTCTCTGCGACCGTGAGGTTGTCCAGGAGGTTCAGTTCCTGGAAAATGATGCCGACACCGCGTTCGCGCTGCTCTTCGACGCTCTTCGCGACAATTTCTTCTCCCTTCCAGATGATGGTTCCCGTATAATTGGTATTTACACCGGCCAGTACCTTCATAATGGTGCTCTTGCCTGCGCCGTTCTCTCCGAGAAGAACGTGTACCTCGCCGGGTATTGCGTTGAAGTGGACACCGTCCAGTGCCTTAACACCCGGAAATTCTACGGAGATATCATTCATCTCTACGAGATACTTCGGATTGCTCATATGATGTTTACCTCCTCTTTTTCTTTGCTTCCCCTTCGCTTCTGCAGCCCGCCTGTTTCGTTCGTCCTTCAGCGGCTGCTTTTCTCTTCTTGTTAAGCAAAGTATATGCCGGATCCGCCTTTTCGATAACGAGCCGCTCTTTCGGAAAATGCATCAAAAATATGCTTTTTTTCTTAAATGCAGGCACAAAAAAAGACACCTGCCGGAACTGTACAGGACAGTTTTTCGACAAGGTGTCTTATTTTTCGATTTTATCTGCGGCGCATCTTCCGGTATTCCAGCGGTGTAACGCCCGTCACTTTCTTAAAGGTCTTACTGAAATGCCGGTTGTCATTGTACCCGACCATCTGTCCGATCTCCCGCACTTTTTCATCTGTGTGTTCGAGCAGCTCCCGTGCTCTGTCGATCCGGCAGGACTGGAGATATTCTGAAAAGGTAATATCTGTCTCCTTGTGGAAAATATAACTGAGATAGGTTGTAGTCAGATGTACCGATTCTGCTGCGTCATTCAGCGAAATATTATCTGCGTAGTTTTTCTGAATATACCGGATCACCATTGCGACGCTTTCACTGTATTCGCCCGTATCCGGCAGGCGCTCGCCGCACGCTGACACATAGCGCCTGACGCATTCTTCCATCTCGCGGAAATGCTTTGGGACCGGCTGCATTTCCAGCTGAAAAATCCTGTCGGTGTTCCGAATCCATCCGATTACAAGTGTTTCCTTTGTCTGTTCTTTCATAAATGTCTGCAGAACACTTTCACAGGTCTCCCGCACAGCATCCTGGTCGCGCCTTGCGATCATCTCCGGTAAAACATCCAGAAAATCCTGCGCTTTCTGCGGAAGTGTATTCCCCATCGGCGGCATCTGCCATCCGTAAAAAGATGTCCCGCGATTATAAAATGCATGCCCTGTCAGATCTTTTGCCGCTTCCCAGCACTTCTGCACGTCATTGCCGCAGGGCTGCATTTCACAGATCCCGACGCGAAGGGAAACTGTGTAGTGCCGGTCAGCTTCATACTGAAACACATTTGCGCTCTTCTGCAGGGCATACCGGCGGTCCTGCGGTCTGTCTGTTACATGAAATGTGGTGTGATCTGGTACTGCAGCGCCTCAATTTCTGCTTCTTTCTTCAGCATTCTCTGCGTGACCAGATCCTCGATCAGCTGTTCGATCTGCCCGATCATTTCATTGAAATGTTCTGACAAACTGCCGATCTCGTCAGCCCTGTAAACGTTTGCCCGAACCGAAAAATCACCTTCTCTGACCCGGTTCATGTCCTGCTCCAGTTCCTTCAGCGGCCGCATCAGATGCCGGATCAGAAGATATCCCGGAACCGCACACAGAAGATTCAGGAGCACGGCCATCACCATGATCCGGTTCCGCGTTTGCTTCAGGTCCTCGGTGATCGCACGCCGGTCTTCCAGTGATATCATCGTGTAGTTTGTTTCCTGCGCATCCGCACAGACGGTCAGCATATTCTCCGGCTCTGTCAGTTCTTTTCCCAGCATACTCTCAGACTGACCGGAAGCAATTTTCGCTCCATTTACAAGATACAGGTCGCTCTGCATATCCGTTCCTGCCCGCAGACATGAAAAATAGACGCGGCGTTCATCCACATTGATAAACAAAATCCCGGCCGTTCTTCCGTCATGACTGAATACCGCTTTGGAAAACGTAAAGAAATGCCGCCAGAAAACGGATACCCTGTCCTGATTGAATACCGGCGAGAAAGGATTCTTTATTTCCGACTGCTGTTTTACTTCCTGTACCCAGCTGCGGATTTCCTCTGATCCTGCCTGCACCTGTTCACTGCTCTCACTGACCTGAACAATCATGTCTTCTTCCGGAAGATAACAGTATACGGACTGAATATTTTCACTGCGGTTCAGGTACCCCCGCAGCAGCGCAGTCAGTTCTGCATCCCGGTTTTCCCTGTTTTCAGAAAGGAGGTTCTGCATCCTCTGATCTGTCGCTCCGCAGACACATGTCAGATAGGCACCCTTCATCATGCCGTCAAAAATATCCAGACGTCTGTTCAGATTCTCCGTCATATTTTTTCGATAATGATCGAGAAGGGATACAACAGAACGCTGGTAGAACAGGATGCTCATTACTATGGTAATCATCACAGAGACACTGATTACCAGCAGCATCACCCTCCCGCTGAATTTGAGTGTTTTATTCCGGAACATTGTTTCATACCTTCCCAGCCTGTGAAAAATCATCAAATTATAACATATGTATAATTTGATCGAAAACTCAACCTTTTTAGTTTCATTCGTTAACCATGACACAGGATGCATGTACAGGCCCCCGGTGCACTGATCCGGGAGCCTGTAAACACTTATAAATAGGGGGAAAGAGATAAAGAAAACAAGATTACTTGTAGAAATCCGGACGGTCTGTCAGCGGAACTTCCTCGATCGCGCCGCTCTTCTGTGATTTCAGAACAGCATCGGTTGTGACAGCTGCGCAGTAACCATCCCATGCAGATGCTGCCGCACTGCAGAAGCTTCCTTCGTTGCATGCATCTGCCCATGCCTGGAATTCACGGTCATATGCCTCTGCAAAATAGCCGAGTCCGTTGGAAGTCATTCCGGTATAATGTGTGTTCGCCGTGCAGACATCCACACGTGCCGGACGCGGAAGTGTTGCTGTTCCGTCTTCACAGAGCACTTCACAGCGGATATCATAACCGTACTGGCAGTTTGTCCAGATCTCGCAGTTGATAACCATGCCGGAAGCTGTTGTAAGGATCACGATCTGCGGATCATGCAGGTTCGGGTTCTTGGAATGGCGGGATGTTTTCGGGAAGATCGACTGGGCCTTCACGAAATAGTCACCAACCAGTCAGCTCATGGTATCAATCTCATGGATCGCTGTGCCTGTAACAGCAATTACGTCATCATACTGCGGCGCATAGTTGGCATTTCTGTGTGCGCAGTGCGCTACGAGCGGCTCGCCGAGCTTGCCGGATACGACGATATTTTTCAGCTCTTCATAAGCCGGATCAAAGCGGCGGTTGAATCCCATCTGGATCAGACGCTTTCCGCCTGCCATCTCCGCATCTACTACCTTCCACGCGCCTTCTGCACTTGCAGAGAGCGGTTTTTCACAGAAGATGTACTTGCCAAGTTTAATTGCCTCCAGGCAATATTCCTCATGTGTGGAATCGATCGAAACGATTACGATCGCATCTACTTCCGGATCATTGATCAGTGCATACGGATCTGCAATATAGCGGACACCCTCAAACGGTGCGATTACTTCCTTTGCACGTGCTTCATTAATATCTGATACAGCTGTAACTGTCGCACCGTTAATCTTGTTCATGATACGCAGAAAATGCTGTGTACCCATTGCACCTACACCGATAACACCAACTCTTAACATGGTAAATCCTCCTTTTCATCTGCTCGCTTCTGCTCGCTTTGACTGATGATTTTCTGTAATTCGTTCTGCCTGCGGCTGCCTGTGCCGCCGGCCACATTTCTGAACTGATGTCATCATAAAAGAAAGTTCCCGGAAAATGTATGCCGGGAACTTTCGAAAAGGTGTTCTGTTTTTAGTTGTTTAACGTACGGGGTGTCTTTTTTTACGATATACCTGTCCTGCTGCCTGTTTTTACATCACTTCACCTGTAATAGGTAAATGCCTCCGCCGACGCACCCTCCGCATACGCCGAGAGATTCATGCAGCAGAGCCCTGCGTTTTTCGTCTTTCTGTCTGGGGCGTAGGCCGCACATCCCAGATCAATGTTGATCAGATGATTCTCCGCGTCGATATAGGCCGCCGGCACTGCAGGCGTGATTTTCTCAATGGCAGATTCTGTTGTCTGCCCGAAATATTCCTGCTCCCGCTCCATGGCGGCATAGATTCTCTGCACGGGGACATGGCCGATGATATGATACCGGCCGTCTTCCCGGTATTTCTCAGCAGGCACATGTTCGAAGGAACGCCAGGGCGAATCCCACACGGTCTTATTCACACCCCGGTAGGGTACGTCCTGCCATTTCACCGTGCCTTCCGCCTCCAGAAACGAGGAGTGGGAAAGCAGCCAGGTCTGATCCCCCAGCTTCAGCTCCACCTGCAGGTACAGCTTCTCCAGATAAGCCAGAATATCTCTCTGTGCCTTAGAAGGCAGACGGTAATAGGCGTCTCTTGTCACGCCGCCCCCGTTGTTCCACATCGCCCAGAACTCCCCGGTCTCGCCGGTACCGGTGATGCTGTCATACATCATCAGTTCATGGTTTCCGATCAGGCAGGCGACATTGCTCCGGTACATAGCATCCTGCAGGATCCTGATGCCTTCCGGGCCGCGGTCGATCATGTCACCGATGATGAAGAGATGATCCCCCGGGCCAAACCCGATGTCGTCCAGCATTTCTTTATATAATTGGTACTGTCCGTGGATATCTCCGCAAACATAGATGCTCATAATGAATCAACCAACCTTATCTTACAGCCCTGCTTCCTCATCCGCTTCGTCATCTTCCGCGATCATCGGAACTGTCTGGATGCCTCCCTGATTCTTCCGTCCGTACATCAGCTTCTCATAGAGCGCCGCATCGGTCATGTTCTTGTAAGGTGCGACAAAGAAGACGTGCAGAATTCCCAGTGTCAGCACACTTAAAATATACCAGCCGATAAAGGACAGATCCAGCACAAACGCTTTCCATTTGTTGCCGTGCATCAGCTTCTTGCTCAGTGTAAAAATCTCCTTGCGGGTCAGCTCCGGCTGGTCTGCCAGAATGTAAGGAACCATCCGGTAGGAGTAGGATTTAATGATTCCCGGGAAGATCAGAAGCAGTGTCCACAGGAACAGACACAGATCCCGCAGGAAAATGATTTTGACATTTTTCAGGTATTTGTGGTCATACCCATATGCAACTTCTTTGATCTCCGCCGGACCGCGCATATTCATGAAGAAAAATCTGCGGATGCCCACCTCAAGCGGATTAAACAGGAACGCATCGATGAGAATCGCAATGGCAACGATTATTAAAAATACCACGCACAGTGCGATCAGAACCGGCATCTTCTTATCATCCGGAATCTCGATGTTTATAAATCTTCCGGGCATATGATTGATGATTTCGTCCGTAACTGCTTCCGGACTTGTCGGCAGAGAACGGATTCCGCTGCCGGATTCCTCCATGGCAGATACAGCTTCCGGCGGCAGTGTATTGATATCGCTGCCTGCATCCGCAAGCGGATCTTCTGAGAGCAGTCCCTCATAAACATCACCGGACTGCGTCTGACTCTGGCTCTGCACCGCCGCGGCCGACCCGGCCGATCCGGCTGCTGCCGCCGCGCTGCTTCCGGCACTCGACGCGCCTGATGCACCGCCCAGAACACACGTCAGGATCAGACTGACCAGAACCGTTTTCCAGTAATTTGCGCGCATCGCATTTCTGCCGCGCCGCTTAACATTTCTCCTTGTCCACATACTGCCACACCTCCCAACTCATTGCTTCTTACCAGTAATACAACTATAACAGGAAAGTGCCGAATTGTAAAATATATTCAGACAGCAGAAGGAGACAGAGAGCGGTTCTCTGTCTCCAATATAACCTGTCATGATTTTGTCAGACGGGATGCATCAAAGGTCGCAGTGTCCGACGGTACGCGGGAATGGCAGTACGTCGCGGATGTTGCCGATGCCCGTCAGATACATGATGCAGCGCTCGAATCCGAGGCCGAATCCTGCGTGGCGGGTGGTGCCGAAGCGGCGCAGATCCAGATAGAATCCGTACTCTTCCATGTCCAGGCCCAGTTCCTGCATGCGGGTCACGAGTTTGTCGTAATCTTCTTCACGCTGGCTGCCGCCGATGATCTCGCCGATGCCCGGAACGAGGCAGTCCATTGCAGCAACGGTCTTTCCGTCCGGATTCTGCTTCATGTAGAATGCCTTGATCTCCTTCGGATAATCTGTGACAAAGATCGGCTTCTTGAAGAGTTCTTCTGTCAGATAACGCTCATGCTCAGTCTGCAGATCGCAGCCCCAGCTGACCTTGTAATCAAACTTGTCGTTGTGCTTTTCGAGCAGCTCAATTGCCTCTGTATAGGTTACATGACCAAAATCGGATTCCAGCACATGATTCAGACGGTCAATCAGACCCTTGTCGACAAACTGGTTGAAGAATGCCATCTCTTCGGGCGCCTGCTCCATGACGTCGCGGATGACGTATTTCAGCATGGCCTCCGCGATCTCCATATCTCCTTCCAGATCGCAGAATGCCATCTCCGGCTCAATCATCCAGAACTCTGCCGCATGGCGGGTTGTGTTGGAGTTTTCGGCGCGGAATGTCGGACCGAAGGTATAGATATTGCGGAATGCCTGCGCATAGGTCTCGCCGTTCAGCTGGCCGCTTACTGTCAGGCTCGTCTTGTGTTTGAAGAAATCCTGCGTGTAATCGACCTTGCCGTCTTCTGTCAGCGGGATCTGGTCCATGTCCATGGTTGTAACCTGGAACATCTCGCCGGCACCCTCTGCATCACTTCCGGTGATAATCGGTGTATGTACATAGACAAAGCCGCGCTCCTGGAAGAATTTGTGAATCGCATAGGCTGTCAGCGAGCGCACGCGGAATGCCGCCTGGAACAGGTTCGTGCGCGGACGCAGATGCGGAATTGTCCGGAGAAACTCTACGGAATGACGCTTCTTCTGCAGCGGGTAGTCCGGCGCGGAAGTGCCCTCACAGACAACCTCATCCGCCTGGATCTCAAACGGCTGCTTTGCATTCGGTGTCTCCACCAGCGTGCCTTTGACAATAACAGCTGCGCCTACGCCGAGCGCCGAAATCGGCGCAAAATTCTCCAGCTTATCGCTGTAAACAACCTGCAGGGTGTCGAAGAAAGAGCCGTCATGCAGTACCAGGAAACCAAACGTCTTTGAATCGCGGATGCTGCGCACCCAGCCACCGACCTGGACCTGCTGGCCGATGTATTTCTCCCGCTCCCTGAACAATTCCTTGACCGTTACTAACTTTTCCATATTTTGTATTCTCCCTCTATATTTATTCTTCAATCCATAATCCCGCGGAGTCAGGGGACGATTCTCTGTCTCTATTATCCCGGGATCAGAAAACGCTTTGGTCAGGATGCACTTTCCAAAGCAGCGAATCCTGCCTGAGCTGCGTGGAAATTGCATCCTGCCCCCAAAAGGAGACAGAGAACCGTCCCTTATCTCCTTATAATTTATAGTAGCTCACAAACAGATTTCCCTGTTCTGCGAACAGCTTCTCGGCATCTTCGCTGCCGAGGGCCTTTGCTTCGCCTTTTTGCGGATCATAATACCACAAATTCTCGTAAATGTCATATCCGATGAGAAGAACATTCTGTTTCTCCGTCATTTTTGCTGCGACAGCGTAGCCGCGGCTCAGCTGATAGCGGATGCTCTCGACGGAACAGCCGCTGTAATTGAGCACGGCGTATTCGTCTCCGATGATCTGCTGGATGGCCGCCGCATCCATCGGCGGGACGAGCAGGTCGTACGGGATTTTCTCCAGATCAATCATATTGCCGCCGCTCCAGTTGCCGCGCTCATAGACATATTTCTGTGTGTGATCCACGACGATGCCGCGCATTTCATCTGCGCTGCGAAGGGCCTGGTTGCTGTCCTCGACTACTTCCGCGAGCTTTCCGCCGGCATAGACGTAATACCGTTCTTTCCCGGACTGTGGTATTTCCAGTACTGTCTGCGGCAGATTGTCCGAGACAACCAGATCCGCACCCCGCACGCGGGTATCAGCATCGGAGCTGACCGCAAACGGCAGCAGTACCTGCTGGCCGCACCGTTTGTTTACGGTTGTTTCCGGCTGAATCTTCTGATCACTGTCTGTATCATTGTTGATAATATGATCATTTCCGCTCGGAACAAAGCTGTTTCCGTTCTTGCGGGAGAGCACCAGCTCCAGATTTTCGCCGTCCCAGGTCTCCTCTGTGAAGAAACTCTCATTTGCACCGTAGGCCTTCAGCAGCGATCCGTTCGGATCCTCGATACAGATCCGGTACATTCCGAAGGTCCGGTTGCCGACCGCGTCGGTGGTAATATCTTCGTCCCGCGCAAGTCCGTATACCAGATCCTGGTTGAAAAATCCGATGATCTGAATCTTTTCACCGTCCGGCGCACTGATTTTACGCGTGCTGCCGTTGTTGGTATTGAGCACCGTCACGCCTTCGGATGCATAACTGTCCATTTCATCCATCCAGGCAATGTACTGCTGATCCTTTGACACACCGATGCAGCTGTCATCGACTTCATCCTGCACAACCGAGGCTTCTCCGTCCTCCGGGTCCGTGCAGAGAATCTGAGTCCCTGTGAACAGATACATCTGATTCTGCCCATTTACGTAGGACAGCTTTTCAACCGAATAGCTGAGCACTTCCGGGTCCAGCGCGGAGGACATGAAGTACTTCTCCGTCAGCTGGTTTTCTTCCTCGCTGTAATGATACACCGCGACGCCCGTGCAGCCTTCGTGCTGTCCGGCAGCCATATAGCCGTAAACGACAAATGTAACTTCGCCGTCATCCGTCACACTGCAGATCCGGATATGCGAATTCCGGTTTTCCGACCGGCGGTCCGGTTCCGCCTCACTTCTGAAGGTAAATACACAGGTCGCCGGCGCGTCCTCTGTGCCGTACAGCCACAGATCACTTCCGGAGACAAATGCCACCCGCTCCTGACCGGCACTCACCAGATACTGCAGCCTGTCCGGATTCCGGACGCCGAGGTTGATCTGCTTATCAACATAGGATACATGTGCCGCGTCAAAAATCTGCTCCGCCGTCCGGTCCATATCAATCAGAAGAATCTCACCCTGATTGGTGCGCAGCCGATAGAAATCATGCACATTGTAATACTCTTTATTGCCGTCTGCATCGGTGGCTGTGATGATGTAATCATAGACAAAGCTCGCCGTCTCGACATTGATCTCCTTCACATCCGGAATTGCCTCCTCGAACAGCTCCGGCTCCAGGTCTCCCCAGGTCACCTGATCCAGACTGGACTTAATGGTCGTATCCGAATAGGTATTCTTCACAGAACCGGACTCTGACTCAAGGTAGGATGCAATGTCCACGGAATCATCCTTCGTGATGCATGCGCGGTAAAAACGGTCCGCAAATGTAAGATACGCCTCCAGATTTGTGCCCGTCTTCTGGACAATCCGCGTGTAATAATACACCGTTCTCCCGTTTTCGCCGTCCTCATCTTCCATATCCACCGCGAAACAGATCGCATATTCCTGATCCATCAGAATCGGCGTCGAAATATGAATGTCCGCCGCAAACAGTCCTTCTGCTTCCGTCAGCCCGTCTACGGTTCCGTTTTCCACAAATGCGCCGTCCAGAAGTGATGTGATTTCATAGCGGATCGCAGTGATTTTCTTTCCGTATGGATCCACCTGCACGCCGAACTGACGGTCCGCCGCCAGCAGGGTCAGTGATGTTCTGCGCGAAGTAAGATCCTGTTCGCTCTGGTAGCCGTACATCGGATTGACAGACCGGTCCCCGAGGCGGACCCACATGACCGGAAGTTCCGGCGTTCCGAATGTCTCCGTGTGTACTTCTTCTTTTTTTCCGGAACTGCGTCCTCTGGCAAATAGGATAATGCCCGCTGCGGCAGCCACGACGGCCGCCAGGATCACCAGCCGGATCACCAGCTTACTGAATGCTCCTGTTTTCACCTGTTACTCCCCTTATCTTCAATATTCAAGTCCCGCCCCTGCGTGACTTCAGTCATACGAGACCTGTTTAATCCTGTGAAAATCTGCCGGATATGCTTTCCCCTGCGGCAGATCAGTACAGGTATACAGCACTGCCCGCTTCATCGATGTTATTCTGATCGATCCAGCAGTAACCTGTATCAATGTATTTGTCAATTTTTTCCCCTGCAGCCGCATGAACGGCAGCTACGACAGACACATAACCCATGCCCCTCGGATTCTGGCAGATCAGACCATATTCCCTGCCTGCTTCGACCGCCTCCCGCTGCACCTTGCCGGCATCAAATCCGACTACCGTCAGATCCTCCCGGCCCAGCTTTTCAAGCGTCTGCAGTGTCTCAACCGCCGTCTGCTCATTTGTACAGAAGATCCCCTTCAGATCCGGGTGCAGCTCCAGCGCGGCATTTACCATCGTCTCAATGCTGTCTGTCTCATTCTGCACGAGGTTGGCCGCCACTTTGATATCCGGGTGGGCAGAAATCTCCCACAGAAATCCGCTCAGCCGCTCCTTCGCCGTCTGCGAGGCCGCAGAATGCGTCACCAGCGCGATTTCCCCGCTGTCCCCGATGGCATTGCAGAGTTCCTGTACCGCTCTCTGCGCCGCGGCATAATTATCTGTCTCGCAGGCTGCCGTCAGCAGCGGATTCTCCACGCCGGATTCCAGCGCAATGACCGGAATCCGGTTGTCCGCAGCCGCCTCCAGCTGCGGCGCACATGACTCCACGTCAACCGCCGCGATGCAGAGTGCCGTCGGATTCTCCGCGAGCACGGTATCAATCTGGTTTACCTGGGCCTCAACGTCTGCGCCGTCCCCGGACCCTTCCATGGTCAGCACAATCTCATCGTCTCCCGTAAAACCGAACTTTTCATTGATTTCATCGACTGCCAGCTCCGCGCCCTCGCGGACCGCCTCCCAGTAGTCCAGATCCATGTCTTTCGCAACAATGGCAATGCGGGCGCCCGGCAGCTCCGGCACCTCACTGACACTGGTATAATCCCACCACAGAGACTGCCCCTCAGCCACCGAAACAGAAAAGTCTTTATTATGACCGGCAGAATCTCCATCGCCGGCGGGGCTGTCCGCATGTCCGCAGCCTGCAAAGATCAGCGCAGCCATCATGCAGAAGATCATTCCTTTGTACTGCTTCATAATCTGACACCTGTAATCTATACGCAATCTGATGTCTGTAATCGATTGATGTCTGTAATCGATACGTCTGCGATTCTTACATAATTAGTATAGCGATGCAAAAAAAATAGTCCAGTGCTTTTTCAAAAAATACACTGAACATCCCGCAGAACACAATGCAGCCGTTCTACCGGTTATACTTCTACGCTTCTGCGTTACCTCCAATAGAACGGCTGCTCAAAATTCAATATTCAATTTGCATGGTTCCTTTCTTTGTTTACTGAAAATCCAATCAGATCCAAATTTTTTTCTTCTTTTCTTCCATTCCCAACTCGCGAATTGCTTCACTTAGAAAGTAAACGTGCGTTTTAATCTATATTCAAATTGAGAGTTTTCCGGTTCGGTCTTTCACATCTGACCGTTTGCCGATACCCTGTAACACCTTTTCCTGATACAGAAAATCTTCTTAAACGAATAAACGAAACCTTATTTTTCTATAATCTCCCGTCTGTATTTCGGATCGATGATGCAGGCTTATCATCTTCTCTCTATACAAACTAGCTTCGTGGTAATATTCAATATGAGTTGCCAGCTGCACATTACCTTTCATTTCATGTCACACTACTCTGAGTCCGGTGACGATCTTTTCACAAGTTTATAAAAGGTCTTTCTTGTCGGGAACTGCTATGCAATACCACTCTCATATTGAAGATATACAACCGGTGGATTTCCCATGGGTCTGTACCTTCCTTTCTGAACCATCTCCGTTATGTACTTTTTGTTTTCTGCAGTTGTATTTCGATACCTTATGATGATATCTGATACGATCCTGCTCATTTTTTCATCGGCTTTTATCTTCTGGTACATTTTGTACGTTTGAGATATTGGGTGCTCGATGAATCTTTGTACCGTTCCCACAGATCGAACCTTTGGTCGTGTATACCCAACCGCTTTGTTTGCTGTGTCTGTGTGGAATTTTTGTTTAACGGGTGGTTTCTTTTGATGAATTGTATTTTATCAGGTACAATCTGATTTGTCAACACATTTCAGGGAATTTCTTTTTTATTTTTTCTCTATTTTATATTCACATCTGTTTTTATTATTTAATTTTTCATTATTGTATCTATTTTTTGAATATTTACGACATATAATGCAGCATCTTCAGGGCAGGAAGGCGGAAAATGCCGACGGAAGGGCATATAAGGTCTGCAGTTCTGACGGATCCGCGAAGCAGGTGGTGTTTCCGGCCGGCTCCATACCCGGCATCTCATTTTCAGCCGGATCAGCACACGGCATCCCATTTTGGGAAATTGCCGGAACCACGCGGATCAGCCAGCCCTCCATCTCCCATTCGATATGGGTGAAGACGTGTCTGGCAGGGGGCAGCTTCTTAATGAAGACCGGTTCGAAAAGCGGTGCGTCTGTTTTTCCGGACACCTCTTCCAGCAGCGCCGCTGCCGCCTCCAGCGCCTGGACCTCTGTCAGAAATCCCGCCTGTGCAGGCAGTTCCCACAGGCCTGCCAGAAGCCCTCTGGCCGGCCGCTTCCGGATCAGCACATTTTCCCCGTCCATAATAAGCAGGATCGTCCGCTGTTCGATTTTGCGCGGCCGCGCGGCTGATTTTACCGGAAGCGCTTCTTCCGCACCTGCGGCATGCGACCGGCACCAGTCTGCCACGGGACAGATGCCGCACTGCGGCGGGCCGTTGGGAACGCAGACGGTTGCGCCAAGTTCCATCATCGCCTGGTTCAGGGTGCCGGGATGAACCGGCGGACAGGCTTCGCGGAATACCTCCAGAAGCGCAGCCTCCAGCGCTTTCTTCGTCTCCGGAAGGGCAATATCCTTCCGGTTTTCCGTGATCCTGGCACAGATCCGCAGGACGTTTCCGTCAACTGCCGGCATGGCCTCCCCGAACGCGATCGATGCAATGGCGCCGGCGGTATAGGGACCGATTCCCGGAAGCTTCCGCAGTTCCCCGGCTGATTCCGGCAGGCGTCCGCCGTACGCCTCCATGACCTTCTGCGCAGCCTTCTGCAGATTCCGCACGCGGCTGTAATAGCCGAGTCCCTCCCACAGCTTCATCAGACGCTCTTCATCGCAGGCGGCAAGCTCCGGGATACCCGGCAGTGCTTCTTTGAACCGGAGAAAATATTCGATCACCGCCGCAACGCGTGTCTGCTGCAGCATAATTTCAGACAGCCAGACGTCATAGGGATCGCCCGTATCGCGCCAGGGCAGATCTCTGTGATGATCTGCATACCAGACGGGAAGCCGCTCCGGCATCAGGGAAAGCAGATCCTTTCCCTCATATTCACTGACTGCTCTTCGCATCTCAATCCTTCCTTTCCTGCAGTGCGCGCCTTCTCTGCCGCCGCACCCTGTTAATATGCCGCTCAAAATGCCCTTCTCTGATAAATTCCGCCAGCACGTACTGCTCAAACACCGGCACGGTACAGGTATAAAATGAAATCTTTTCCTTCATTTCTCTGCAGCGCGCAGCCGGCAGCACCATATATCCCATTCGCATGGCCGGCGCGATGGTGCGCGAAAATGTATTGATGTAGAGAACTGTCCGCTCCGGCTCCAGCGAAAACAGAGTGTCCTCTGCCTTGGTCAGCTCTGAAAATTCTGAATCATAATCATCTTCTATGATCAGAGCCCCCCGGCGCACGGCCCACTGCACGTATTCTGTGCGCTTCGATGCCGTCGCAGTAATCCCGCTCGGATAGCTGTTGAAGGGAGTCACATGCAGAACACCTGCCCTTGTCCGGACCAGTTCCGCTGAAAGAATCCCTTCCTGCCCGAGCCGGAGCATCTCACACTGCACGCCATTGGCCTCATAGACCTGCCGGATCTTCTCGTAGGAGGGATCCTCAAGTGCATAGATCCGCTCACGTCCGATCATCTGCACAGCCAGACCATACAGATACTCCGCTCCCGCGCCGATCAGAATCTGGTCCGGATGTACGACAATTCCGCGGCTCCGCGCCAGATAATCCGCAATTGCGCTGCGCAGTTCCGGCGAACCGCTGCTCTCAGAGGGCGTCAGTACATCCTTTCCCCGGTTTGTCAGGACACTTCTGGCCGTTCTGGCAAACAGGGAAAACGGGAATTCCGGCGTGTTGTCGTGCTCGCGCGGCGGTGTTTCCGGCTGTCCCGCCGGTGCGGTTTTGCCAGCAGAGTCATGTGGTCCGCCCGGCCGCCTCTGCGAATTCTGCCTGCTCTTCCGGCGCTGTCCGCTGCCCGGCACATCCGGCCCCGGCGATCCGATCAGATCCATTTTCCGGTAACACACAAAATAACCGCTGCGCTCACGCGCCGCGACATATCCTTCTTCCGCAAGCAGTGCATAGGCATGCTCCACCGTAATCACACTGACTTCGGCATCGTCCGAAAGCGTCCGCTTGGAAGGCATGCGCATGCCGAATGAATAATATCCGCTCACGATATCATTGCGCAGCTGCGCATATAACTGCATATATCCGGGTTTCCCCGTTTTTTTATCAATCTTGTACCGCATACACCGATCATATCGGATCCCGCAGACAGATGCAAGGAAATCTGGTTATATAAATAAATATTGTTCTGGTGATTTTATATGTTCAGATATGTGTTATGATGGCTCTTGTAGTGCAGACCGGAGCGAAACAAAGATCGCAATCGAAATGTGGCCGGGTATCCCCGGCCAGTACCTTTCCGGATCTGACATTACAAAAAAATAATTGAAGGAGCAATCTCATATGAATCAGACAATATCCGGAACACAGCCGCGCACACGCGAGATCGTAACCGCATCCATGTTTGCGGCGCTGATCCTGCTGGCTACTTCTGTCCTGAAAATCCAGACCCCGACCTTCGGCTACATCCACATCGGCGATGCCTTCGTACTGCTGGCAGGATTCCTTCTGGGACCTGTGACCGGCGGTCTTGCGGCCGGCATCGGCTCCGGACTCTCCGACCTCTTCGGCGGGTATGTTCTCTGGGTGCCCGGCACCTTTTTGATCAAATTCCTGACCGCCGCAGCAGCCGCACAGGTCCTGCGGTTTCTGCAGAATCTGCCGGCATCCCGCGCAGACGGCAGACGTTCCGGATCCGTATCTCTGATGGTGTCCGTAATTGCAGCCGGAATTGCCGGCGAAATTCTCATGGTAATCGGGTACTTCTTCTGCAATATCATTGTCGTATCCATCACCAACGGAGGCTTTACCCGCGCAGGCATTGCGGCTGCCGCAGCACTCGCAGCTGCAGGACTCCCCTTTAACGCAGTACAGGGAGCAGCCGGCATCGTGCTGGCCACTCCCCTGTATTCCATTTTCCGGCGGATCGTCTTCTTTCATCATTAACATGCAAGGTCGACAGTTCTTCACTGCATTTTGAGCGAACATTCGACGAGAGTGAGCAGAGATCCACTGCTTACAAAGGCTTAATGCCCGGGACATGAACAAATCGTTCGTGAATGTTCCGGGCATTTTGCCGCAGTTTGCAGTTAGCTCTGCGAAGTGAAGTCATGTTCGTGAGAAAGCAGGAAGAACTGCCGGCCTTCTGCGTTCAATCGTCCCCCGGCTCTAATACCGCATCGCATTCAGGCAGTCTGCAAGTGCGGTATCCTCAAAAATCGTATCTGCGCTGTACAGGATCATCACATCGGTGATCCCGTGCGCACTGATCAGCGCCTCAGCATTATCATAGTAGTACCTGGGGTCGATCAGAATGATATTTTTATAATACGGATACAGAAACTGCACAAAGCTGTTCGCATAGGAATCCTTGAACAGCAGCAGGCTTCTGGTCGTATCCGCCGTTGTATGAATTTCCACCAGCGGGTGATTCCCGCCGAAAAATACGGTGTACTGGTCCTTTTGATCGAGCGCCTCGCTGTGGAACATGGAAGTGGATTTTTCGTTGGTATCCGGATAGTTTACGTAGTATTCCACATCTGTTCCGAGCGGCGTGTAAACTTCAATGGCATCCTTTGCGCGGTGCAGGCCTGTCTTCGCCGCAAGCGTTCCCTCAAATTCATCTGAGACAACATACCGGTCATATTCCCGCAGCACGGATGTGATTCCCATGTCGTGCGCGATATATTCGAAGACATATTTTGCACCGGCACTGGTCCAGTGGTGATCTGTGCGGTAATAAATGTCTTCACTTGCGTGTGCGCGCAGCGGCGTCACGGCATCCAGCCACACAACTTCCTGGTCCAGCCGCTGGGAGAAATCCAGAATATCAGCCACCTGGTCATGCAGCGGCGCCAGTTCCGGCAGCTTGTCTGTCAGGACATTCGCGGCATCCGGCACCAGCATCACCTGTGTGTTAAGTTTCTCATGCGCTGTCCGGAAAGCATTTACGGCATCCGTCAGCGCCGTCAGCTGTTCCTCCTGCGGAACCGCCGGTTTCGCCAGCAGGTATTTTTTCTTGCCGATATAGACGCCGTTCAGTTCTCTTCTGCCGGTCAGGCGCGCAAGATTTGCCTGCAGCATCACCCATTTATCACGCAGCACAAACTGATCCGAATAAGCAGTTTCCAGGTCTGTGAAATAACTGCCGTCTGCAAGATTTCCCCCGGACATCTGCGGGCGCTGCGCCAGCGTGCGGTTTTCCTCCTGAGAATACAGCCGGTCCGGCACGACCAGATTAACGACCGCAAAAATAACAATAAATACAATCACCAGAAGCATCTGGATGATCATGACATTTTCCCTGAGCATCTTCTCGCGCAGGGCTTTTCTTTTCTCATTCATTTTATTTCACCATACTGCCCGCACGGGACAATCAATTCAACTCCCGCCCTTGCGGGACTTGGCGCGGAACCCGGGGTACAGGCCGTCCGAATCCCGCCGGTGCATGCGGATTCAGAACTGGAAATACAGAAAACTCTGATACGTATTGCTCACAAGTCCGGCCGTAATGCAGATCAACAGCAGAATCGTGCCGGCAAATGCCGCCAGATTCAGCACGGATTCTCCCAGATGCAGACTGTTCCTGTAAAAGATCCGGTTGACGAGCAGGCGGATCACCTTCACGCTGCCCAGTCCTGCAGCCACAAGCAGGACTGCAAACTGCGCCAGATAGTAGAGCCCCGCGCTGTCTGCCACACCGGCGCCGCCCGCGCCGAACATCTGTCCCAGATAATGGACCGCGGAAGAAAGCGAAGGCGAGAAGAAAAACACCCAGCCGGTAAATGCGATGAGATCCGTCACAAGGATGCGGAAAATCCGGGGAACCCGGTCGAAATGATCCTTAATGACAAACCGCTCCAGGATTACGAAGAACCCGTGCCACAGTCCCCAGACAATATAGTTCAGGCCGGAGCCGTGCCAGATTCCTGTCAGCAGCCAGACAATCAGAAGATTCAGGAACAGACGGCCGTCAGAAACCCGGTTTCCGCCCAGCGGGATATAGACATACTGCCGGAACCAGGCGCCAAGAGAAATGTGCCATCTTCTCCAGAATTCTGAGACAGATCTGGATAAATACGGGTAATTGAAGTTCGGTTTGAGCTCAAATCCGAAAATGCGCGCCAGGCCGATGGCCATATCAGAATATCCGCTGAAATCATAATACAGCTGCAGGCTGTACAGAACCATTCCCAGCCACGCCGACAGCACTGACATGCTGCTCTGTTCTGTCACCATTGCAAAGGCCGCCCCGAGCTGGTCCGCGAGCAGAACCTTCTTGCCGAGGCCGACCAGAAAGAGCTGAATGCCGCTAAAAAGCTGCGTCCGGTTCAGACGGATCCCGGCAAGCTGCTTCTCCATGTCACGGTACTGTGCGATCGGTCCGGACGTGATTTTCGGAAACAGGGAAATATACAGTGCGAAATTGAGCAGATTGCGCTGCGGCAGTGCGGCGCCCTGCCAGATATCAAACAGGTAGGACAGCACTGAGAAGGTATAAAAGGAAATGCCGACCGGCATTCCCGCCGCCGTGTATTTGAACAGGCACAGCAACAGAATATCTGCCGCAGCCGCTGCCGCCACGACACGCTTCAGCGTCTTCTCCCGCCCCTGTTCTTTGAGCAGGCCCATCTGAATACCCGTCAGGTAATTGAACAGGATGGAGCCGGCAAGGAACAGCAGACTGCGAGGGTTTCCCCACGCATAGAAAAGAAGGCTGATCAGAAGCAGCACGGTCTTTTTTGCCTTTTGCGGGACAATCCATACCAGAAAGACCGCCAGCGGCAAAAATATGAAAATAAAATATAAGCTGTTAAACGTCATGGTTACAACGCCCCAAGAAATGCGTCTCTGACCGCGTCCGGATCTTCGGCCACCGCGAA
The DNA here is from genome assembly GCA_017459675.1 of Eubacterium sp. Lineage (GTDB taxonomy): Bacteria > Bacillota > Clostridia > Lachnospirales > Lachnospiraceae > CADBRN01. The sequence goes on along the minus strand of JAFUCM010000004.1, from coordinate 16,506 downwards.
CAGAATGTAGTTGCCCTTTGCTTCGATCAGGCTGTCCGCGAGCAGTCCCATCTGCTCGGTTCCGTACCCGTCGAAGCTTTTTTTCTGTGTTTTGATCCGGTTCCGGATTGCCTCCTCGATAGTATCCTGCTGTGCGGCATCCTTCATCTGAATCAGGAGCAGTTCTTCCGCACCCATGTTGGATGCCGGATAATACAGTGCCGCGCCCTGATAGGCACTCCGGTCAAGACCGTACAGGCGGCGGATCATCAGATTGTCGCCTTCTGTCATATTTTCCATATCCGCAGAAGCCGTGACCGCTGTCTTTACCTGGTCAAACGGCGCTTTGCTCGGAGTTGCCTGTATCAGGGAAGAAAACAGCAGCACAAGCATTGCGCCGAAGCATATCCATTTTAATTCCAGAATCCGTGTCATCCAGATGTTCCCCTTCTTACGAGTTTTCTGCTGCGGCCGCTTCGTCTGCCTGCGCTTCCTGGCTGTCTGCGGCTTCTCCCGCTTCGCCTGCCTGCGCTTCCTGGCTGTCTGCGGCTTCTCCCGCTTCGCCTGCCTGCGCTTCCTGACTGTCTGCGGCTTCTTTCACTTCGCCGCCCGGCGCCGGCGCACCCTCGTGCAGCAGCACTTCTCGGATCATCAGTCTGCCCCAGAATTCATACAGCGCACGGGTAAAATGCTCGCCATCCGGCTCGTAAAGATCCTCGTGCTCCGTCAGCAGAGACTCACATTCAATATAAACATATCCCTTCTGATCACAGAGATTCCGGATTTCCTGGTTGTAGGCAGGAAGCTGTGCCAGCGTGGGATTGCCGTTGATCGCATGCTCTGTCACACCCGCGACCGATGCGATATAGATCTTCGCATCCGGCAGAACCGCGCGGTACTGCTGGATCACTTCCTCATATTTTGCAATGTAATCCTGCGCGGTCGGCCAGTTGCCGCTCGCGTCATTGAGGCCGAATGTAAAGATCAGATTCTGCGCATTTGCGGCCTGCGCCTGTGAAACGCCCTGATCGGCCTTGCGCAGATTTGCCCCCTTAATGGCAAACACCCGGGACTCATCCAGCAGGCCGTAATAGGAAAACGGCTCCGAGCGGGAATCTCCGAGAATGAAAACATCCCCGAACAGCGACCAGACATCGATGGCACCGCTTTCCACCTGCGCCATTGTCTCATTCACACTCTGTTCCAGCAGTTCCTGCTCTTCCTGCTTCTTCTTCTCGGCCGCTGCCTCGGCATCCTCAGCCGCCTTCTTCGCAGCTTCCTTTTCAGCCTCCTGCTTCCTGCGGGCCTCTTCGAGTTTCTCGGTACGCTCTTTTCTGCGCTGGTTTTCCGCCTCCTCGCGGATGGTCTCCTCTACCTCTGAAACCTCTCCGGCTTCCATTTCCTGGATGCGGGACACCCCCTGCTGCACCTCTTTGGGCGGGCGGGTTTTCATATAGTAAATAACACCGGCAGCAGCAGCGGCCAGTAATATGATCAGAAGAATTCCTCTGAAACGTATCTGCAGTTCTCTTTTTCTTTTATTGACTCGTTTCATAACCTTAAAATTATAGCAGGAAATATAAGTGTATGCAAACGCTGTATGGTCTTTTTATACGTAAACCGCGCGCTGCTGCGGCCGGCCGTCAGGCAGACTTTCCCCTGCAGCTTTCAGGCAAACTTCTCCCGCACCAGGATCACTGCAAACGACAGCATCAGCAGAAACCGGATTCTCGCCTGATCGATATCAAGATTCGTGATCTGCCGGATTTTATTCAGACGGTAGATCACTGTATTTCTGTGCAGATACAGTCTTTTTGCAGTATCTTTGATGCTTCCGTTTTCCAGCAGATAGACATGAAGCGTGTCCACCAGGTGTGTTTCCATCTTCTGATCGTACTCCTGGAGTTTCAGGATACTGGGACTTAAATAGCGGTCCAGCTCATTCCGGTCCGTTGCATTCCGCAGCAGATTGAAAATGCCGATCTCTGCAAATACATAGATCTGGTCGTCCGGCCAGATCCGCCGGCCGAGATCCAGCGCCTCCATTGCTTCATTATAGGCAGCGCGGATGCGGTTCTCGTGACGGATTTCATTGCTGATTCCGACGCGGATCCTGCATTCCGGCGGAACAACTGACAGAAGAATACCGTCATGGCGGAGCGCCTTCATCTCCGCCAGCACGACAAGACCATTCTGTGCGTCAAATGCATATGCATAGGACAGTTTCCGCTCCAGGCGCTTCTGCATTTCAGCAGCGTCCGGAAAAAGACCCGGCCGGTCCGTCGGCACACAATAGGCCATTCCCAATTCAAATGATTCCGGCAGCGAGCTGTAGATTTTGGAAATCCGCTCATAGCGGCTGATCTGAAAGGTGTATTCCACCTGCTCCCGGAATCTGTTAAATACAACTGCAAACTGGTCCGCACGCACCACAGCAAGACAGCCTGCATAGTCCTTACATGCTTCCCGCAGGCGCACAGCATCCGCCTCCGTGCCGATCAGAACAGCCTGCGGCGGAAAGGGTTCCACAGCTTGTGCAATGTGTCCAAAATAAAGGATGCCCGGCTCAAATTCCTGCTCATTATTTTCCAGAATTCTGACCGAATACAAATCCCGGTCGGCCCCGACACATACATTCCACAGGTAATCTTGTTTATCAAACTGCATTACTAATTCAGAAAACCGCATAAAGTACCTCTTTTATACATTATATTGTATATTTATCCATTTACAAAAGAGTACCACACATTGGTTATCATGCACAATATGAATTGGGATATTTTATATCACACGCATATGGATTTTCCGTTAGGAAACCGTTATAATTTTGATTGCGAATAAAGATATCTTCAATATTCGTACCTCATACTGGGAATAGACGTATGAAGCAGGCTCTGTGCTTCATACGTCTATTCTTTTACAGAAAAAAGAAAGGTGCACCGCCGGTGTACCTCAAAAAGAATCCCCCGGCGGATAAACCGCCGGGAGATTTTGCTTTTACGCACGATCTGACAGCTGCTCTGCAGCCTCTCCAAAGTGCCTTATTTTGCGCAGAACATCGGGTTATGCAGAAGTTTGTGCTCTCTGTTCTTCAGGAATCCGTCGTACAGGGACAGAACCATCGGGTTCTCATTACATTTCTTGACAACGGTTTCTTTGTCTGCTGCGTAGATACCGTCCCTTCTGACGATGCCCTTCTTGACATTGGTCAGTCTCGGCTGTCCGCCGCCCATGATGCAGCCGCGTCTGCAGGCCATGATCTCGATGAGATGATATTCCTTCTCACCGCTCTTAACCTGCTCCATGATCTTGCGGGCATTTGCAAGACCGGATGCGACGCAGATCTTAACGTCCATGCCGTTATACGGAATGGTGAACTCGCGGATGAAGGTCTCTTCCTCACCGTCACGCACGCCGCTCTCAGCAATCTCGTTCATGGTGTGCTGGTCGTTGCCCGGTACCAGACGGCGGATAACTGCCTCTGTAACACCGCCGGATACGCCGAAGATAACGCCGCCGCCGGAACCGAATCCGAACGGGATGTCCGGAGCTTCCGGCTCAATTGCATCAAAGTCAACACCGGTGGAAAGGACCATATCGACCATTTCCTTTGTCGTGAGGACGAAATCTGTGTCCTGCTCACCTTCGGTGAAGCTGTTCGGACGTTTTGCCTCCATCTTCTTCGCGGTACAAGGCATGACAGAAACCATGATGGTCTTTCTGCCGTCAGGATTATTCTTCTTGTCGCGGTAGTATTCCTTGACAACTGCCGACATCATTCCCTGCGGGGAACGGCATGTCGATACATTGTCCGAGAATTCCGGGAAGTTGTCGCCTACAAATTTCACCCATGCCGGACAGCAGGAGGTGAGAAGCGGAAGTTTTCCGCCGTTTTCGACGCGCTCTACGAACTCAGCTGCCTCTTCCATGATGGTCAGATCGGCACTGAATGTGGTGTCATAAACTTCCTCGAATCCCATTCTGTGCATTGCTGCAACAACTTTGCCGATGACGTTTTCGCCGTTGCGGAAGCCAAACGCCTGTCCGAATGCAACACGGACTGCCGGTGCGATCTGTGCAACAACGCGGACATTCGGGTCATTGAGCGCTGCCCAGACCGGCGTAAAGTTGTGTACAATACTGATTGCGCCTGTCGGGCAGTATACACGGCACTGTCCGCAGTTGACGCAGTGGGTGGTTCCGATCTCGCGGTCAAATGCCGGCATAACCATGGTCTCAGAGCCGCGGTTTGCAAACTCGAGTGCGCCGACGCCCTGCAGTTCCGCACAGACACGGACACAGTTGCCGCAGAGGATACACTTGTTCGGATCACGTACGATGGACGGTGATGAGAAATCAAGCGGAACCATCTCTTTGTAGTTCTCAAAACGGATCGTTGTCTGGCCGCTGCGGCGTGCAAGAGACTGCAGTTTGCAGTCGCCGTTCTTCTCGCAGGTCAGGCAGGTCTGGCAGTGTGCTGCCAGCAGAAGCTCGATGATCAGTTTGCGGTGTTTGCGCAGGCGGTCTGTATTGGTAAGAATTACCATGCCGTCACGCGGTTCTTCTGAACAGGATGCAAACAGGCGGCCCCTGTCATCCTCTACTGTACAAAGTCTGCATGCGCCGAATGTGGACAGCTCAGGCTGGTAGCAGAGGGTCGGGAGGTCGATTCCCGCATTGCGAATAATCTCTAACAAGTTCTTTTCATTGGTAAAATTGACTTTTCTTCCGTCAATTGTAATAACTCCCACGTTTATCCCTCCTTACATTTCGACGTAGATGGCATCAAATGCGCAGTTCTCTTTACAAGCACCGCATCTGATACACTGCTTGGAGTTAATCGTGTATCCGACCTCACGGTTTCCGGTAATTGCACCGACCGGGCAGCTTCTCATACACTTGCCGCAGTTCTTACAGAATTCCGGATTGATGTGGAAGGTACGCATCGCGCCGCAGACTTTCGCGCGGCACTTATGATTAACAATGTGCTCAACATACTCATCACGGAAGGTACGCAGTGTAGAAAGAACCGGAAGCGGCGCGCTCTTTCCGAGACCGCAGAGTGCCATGCTCTTGATCATCGTAGCGAGCTCTTCGAGCAGATCCAGATCCTTCAGTTCGCCTTCGCCGTTGACAATGCGCTCAAGAATCTCAAGCATACGCTTGGTTCCCTCACGGCACGGGATACATTTACCGCAGGACTCACGCTGTGTGAAGCTCATGAAGAAGCGTGCAACCTCGACCATACAGGTATTGTCATCCATGACAACCAGACCGCCGGAACCGATGATTGCGCCGAACTTCTTTACAGATTCGAAGTCGAGCGGCTCATCGAGGTGCTCTTCTGTCAGACATCCGCCGGACGGTCCGCCGATCTGGACAGCCTTGAAGCTGCCGCCGTCTTTCAGGCCGCCTCCGATATCAAAGATAATCTCACGAAGCGTGGTTCCCATCGGAACCTCGATCAGACCTGTATTCTGGATGGAACCGGTCAGGGAGAATGTCTTGGTACCTGTTGAATTCTCAGTACCGATGCTGCGGAACCAGTCAGAGCCCTGCAGAATGATCTTCGGTACGTTTGCATATGTTTCAACGTTGTTCAGAACGGTCGGTTTTGCCCACAGTCCCTTCTCAACGGTTCTCGGCGGTTTGACACGCGGCATACCGCGGTTGCCCTCGATGGAGGCTGTCAGCGCCGAGCCCTCGCCGCAGACAAATGCGCCCGCGCCGCGGTTGATGTGCATATGGAAGTTGTAGCCGGTTCCGAGAATGTCATCGCCGAGCAGGCCGACTTCCTCAAGTGTTGCGATTGCCTTGCGCAGTCTCGCAACTGACATCGGATACTCAGCACGGACGTAGATGTATCCGTTCTCAGCGCCGCATGCATAGCCGGCAATCATCATACCCTCGATCAGCTTGTACGGATCACCCTCCATAACGGAGCCGTCCATGAACGCGCCCGGGTCGCCCTCGTCACCGTTACAGACGACAAAGCGCTCTTTCTCCGGCTGGCGTGCAACCTGTTTCCACTTGCGGCCTGCCGGGAATCCGCCGCCGCCGCGTCCGCGCAGTCCGGATTTGTCGACTTCATCAACGACCTCTTCCGGCTTCATCTCGAACAGTGCCTTCTGCAGTGCAGTAAATCCGCCGCCTGCAAGATACTCTTCGAAGGACTCTGCGTCATATTTTCCGCAGTTCTCCAGAACGATTCTGGTCTGCTTTGCGATAAACGGAATGTCATCCGGTCCGCGGAACGCCTCTTCACCCTGATGGTAAAGCAGACTCTCAATGACATCGTCCTGCCGTACAGAACGCTGCCAGATCTCTTCACAGTTTTCCGGTTTTACTTTGATGTACTGGATCACATCGTCGCCCTTCTGAATACGGACAAGCGGTCCGAGCTCACAGACGCCCTGGCAGCCCGTCTTCTTGACGCCGAGTGCATTCTTGACATCGCTGACTACTTCGCTGTCATGTTCATCCTCATCATGCGGCTTGAAGTCAAGCACGACATTGTGGTCGTCCTTCGCGAGTTTGCGGAACTCCTCATAGACCGCCTCTGAACCGGATGCAATACAGCCGGTACCGGAACATACAAGAATACGGCAGCCATAAGAAGCAAGAGTCGCCTTCGCTGCTTCGGTTGTCTGGATTAATGCTTCTCTGCTGTTAATCATTTCTTATCACCTCGCAATTCCTGGATCAGCTCCTGTACCTTCTCCGGCGTCATTTTCGGATGAACGTCTTCGTTAACCATGACTGTCGGCGCAAGGCCGCACGCGCCAAGGCAGGAAACGGTCTCGACCGTGAACAGCATGTCATCCGATGTGTGTTTCTTTGCGCTCAGGCCCAGCTCCTTCTGGAATGCCTCCAGAATTGGCACGGATTTACGCACATGACAGGCAGTTCCGTCACATACCTTAACGACATACTTGCCCTTCTGCTCGAAGGAGAAGTTCTCGTAGAAGGTCGCAACACTGTATGCCTTCTCCTCTGTAATCCCGATCTGACCCGCAACATATGTCAGCAGTTCACCCGGCAGATAACGATATTCCGCCTGAATATCCTGCATGATCGGAATCAGAGATGCGGCTTTTTTACCGTAATGTTCGATAATTTCATCCGCCTTCTGATAATAAGCCTCTTCCAACATCCATCTACCCTCCTTGTGTCGTGTAACAAAAACAGCCCGCTGCAGAAAAATGTAATCTTCTCTTTTCCTTCAGCGCGCCGCCATGTTCCACAATTATAATGATATAAAAAGATTATATAGGAAATAATCCTTCGAAACAATGGGTTATTTGTCATTTTTCACAAAAAACAGCAGAATACAGGCCAGAAAATTAGTCTAATTTAACTTTCTGTGCATGAATTCTGCTGTTTTTGCGATTTTTTCAGATGATTTTTTACCGGATCCCGCCCGGTTTTGTTCGGGCCGACCTGTATAATGCCGCTGTTTCCGGCCGCATTTATCCTTCTATGACCTTCACATATACTTTTCTTGACCGCGGACCGTCAAATTCGCAGAAATAGATTCCCTGCCAGGTGCCCAGCACCAGACGGCCGTCCTCAATCAGAATCGTCTGCGAGAAACCGATCATGCTGGCTTTCAGGTGTGCGGCGGAATTGCCCTCCGCGTGGCGGTAGCCGTCTTCCCAGGGGACGAGCTTGTTGATCTCCATTGTAAAATCGCGCACAACATCCGGATCTGCATTCTCATTAATCGTTATTGCGGCTGTCGTATGCGGAACATAAACGATACAGATCCCCCTGTCGACATTTTTCTCGCGCACGACGCCCTGCACCTGACGCGTAATATCAATCATTTCGGTATGTTTATCGGTCTGTACCGAAAAGCCGGTAATCCTTGACATATGCTGCTCCTTTCTGAATCCGGTTGTTCCGGAAACCGGGAAAGCCCCTGCCTGTCTTATCTGGCAGATGCGTCTTCTGATTTATATTATACCCGCTCCGGCAGGCCGATTCAACCATCGGACTTTTTCTCTCTGGCGGCTCTTCTACAATGAAATTCTGCATAGTACAGGAGGATTCCGATGAATGCATTTCTAACATATATAAAGGATTTCAACTTCTTGTCCGTCTGCCTGCGGCTTCTGCTTGGGATGGCCGTCGGCGGCGTAATCGGCTACGGCCGTTCCAAATAGAAAAAAGCTGCCGGACTGCGTACCTTCATGATCTTCAGCATCGGAGCGGCGCTGACGATGCTGCCGGCCTGTTATGAATACCGGATGCTCTGCACCAGCAGACACCGGAGCGCAGGTTGACCGGCTGCTCGCCTATATTCGCCCCATGGACGGTATCCGGGGGCACAGATCGAATGCATGCAGGAGTAACCTGGTTTTTAATTCATCTCCTCGATATGCGATACATAATCCAGTGAACGAAGTGCCTCAATAATCTCCGCATGCTTTTTGTATTTCTTAAGTTCCTGACTGCGTATGCTGAAGGAGACCGAATACACACTGAGTCCGGAATCCAGATAAGCCGGATTGAATTCGATCTCGTCGATTTTCATGCCAAGCTTCCGTATGGTCGACACAAACTGCTTGAGTTCCCTCGAAGACTCCAGCTCAAGATGTACTTCAAAATGATTGGAACGATCCTTCAGGTATCTCTCAAACAGCGGCAGCACAGAAAGACAGAGCAGCATGACAATGGTAACGATGACACCCGCCGTATAGAAACCAAGACCGACGGAAAGCCCTGCGATACCGCAGGTCCACAGACCTGCCGAGGTGGTCAGTCCCCGGATCTGGTTTCTGGAACTGAACAGGATCGTGTAAACGCTGATCATGGATGCGCCCACCACGACCGCGGCGGTGATCACCGGAAGTCTGACCTCCCGCGTTTCCATCAGCCACGCATCAGCCATTGCAGCCGCGTTTGACGCCATGCCAATCATAATAAAGGTCCGAAGTCCGGCCGCATGCCGCTTGGCGGAGCGCTCCCATCCGATCAGCGCCGCCAGTACAACAGCGAGCAGCACCCGGAACAAAATCGTCCGGGCACTGATTCCAAAAGACCATTTCCCAAGCAATTCCGCTATCAGATCGTATCCTGTCATCGTTTTCCCCCCTGCATCATATGACGATTATGAACCAGCAGATTGTCTGGTCTGTAAGTCCCGTACAGCGCCATCCTCTGCTCTTCTGCAGCATCCAGAAATGCCTGCTCTTCTCCGGACAGTTCCTGTCTGCTGCGGTTCAGTTCCTCCTGAATCTTTCCGATCCGTTCGATCAGAAGCTCCGCTTCCGTCTTTTTTCTCCCGTCTTCTGTGATCTCCTCCGCTTCTACCAGTTCTTCCAGTTTGTGGGAATAGGATCCTGACAGATATAGAGACGCTTTTGCGCAGGCCGGTCCGATCAATTCATACAGGACACTTGAAGCAAGAATGATCGTCAGCAGTGCTTCGCCTGTCTCTCCGCCGAGTGTTCTGGCTCCAAGCATGGCCAGACCTATGGCAACGCCTGCCTGCGGCACAAGTGCCAGACCCAGATAATCCCGCACCCTTCTCTCCTTCTTCGCCAGCATGCATCCAAGAAAGGATCCCGCATATTTCCCCGCAATACGGGTGATAAAATAGACAACGCCGACCGTCAGAAGCGATACACGTCCGATCGGGTTTGACGACCCGACCAGGGCGTTCAGATTAAATGCGACGCCGGATCTGACAAAGAACAGGAGCAAAATCGGCGGCGTAAAATAGTTCAGCTGCATGAACAGTCTGTCGTCATCTGTGATATTGATATAGACTGTCCCCATGGACATGCAGCCAAGGAGCGGCGAGATCCCGAGTATCGCGCAGATCCCGCAAAAGCCGAACAGCAGTGCGATTGATATGATCAGGCGGTTGTCCGTGCTGCGTCCGTTTGGCATGAACAGCTTCATCAGCACGCCAAACAGCCCTCCGAGACCAAACACCCCGACATTGATAAAAAGCGGCCTGATCACATTTCCCAACTGAAACTGCGCGCCGCTGCTGACAGCAACAGCGATCGAAATCGCTACGCTGTACAGGATCAGTCCGACCACGTCATCCAGCGCTACCACCTGAAGCAGCGTGTTAACAAAGTCGCCCTTCGCACCCGTCTGCCGGATCGTCATCATCGTAGACGCCGGCGCCGTCGCGGACGCCAGTGCCGCAAGCACGATGGAAAACGGAAGGCTGATCCGCAGTACGCCAAATGTTACCGCAAACACCAGAAGTGATGAGAGACAGGCCTCCATCACCGTGATAATCACAACCCTGATGCCATTTTTCCGGATCGTCTCCATCCGGAAAAACTCGCCGGTGCTAAACGCAATAAATGCAAGCGCAATATCCGAAAGGAACGACATCCCGTCAACAACACCTGACGGGATCAGATTCAGACAGTAAGGTCCGATGAGGATTCCGGTGACAATATACGCTGTGACATTGGGAAGACGGAGCCGCTTTGTGAGACGCGTCATCAAAAATCCCAGAAACAACATCGCCGTGATCGACAGTATGATGCCTGCCACCTCACCGTTTTCAGCCATTCCCGAAAACAGCTTCTCGATATATGACGTCTTCATGCCGCTCTTCTCCTCACACGCTTTGTTTATTCAGGTAATTGCGAAGTCTGCTGAAGCCCGGAATTGCAGGAATATTCAGACGGGCTTCCGCGCCAGGAACTTCTAAAATCTGTTTGTTTATTTCCGGTAACTACGGCAGCATTTGAACCCGGTAATTCGCAAATCACTCTCCATACTGTTCTTTTATATAAGCGCGTATCTCTGCCTCCGAGGCGTGCAGCGGTCCGGGCGCCTCCATTTTCATAGAAACAGCCCCCGTCGCAAAGAGAAGTGCTTCCGCCGGTGCTTCTCCTTTTACACGCCGCGCAAGATAGGCGCCGAAAACTGTATCACCTCTGCCGGTCCGGCCGGAGAGATTGCGCGCTTTGACCGGGCAGGTGTACTCCCTGCTGCCGTCATATACGAGCATTGCCTCGTTGTATGAGATGAGGACTTCACCTGCGCCCCAGTCGTGCAGCATGCGCGCGGCCCGCGAGCGGTCTGCCGTTCCGGTCAGAACCTCCGCCTCTGCCGCGTCGGCTTTCAGAACATCGATGTAACCAAGGTAGTCCTTTTTATGGGCCCAGTCCCGCAGAACCATCTCCCCTCCTTCATTGTGACGGAGATAGCCCTGCATGTCTGCGGAAACCTTCCCCCTCTTTTTAAGGCACGGGATCAACTCCTCCGGAAGATCGCCGTACAGCAGCCCGGCAAGATGACAGAGTCTGCAGGGGATCTGCGGCAGTTCCTCCGCCGTCACGGGATCCGACTGCGCAGAGCAGACCGAGCGGCGCCGCTCACGGGTCTTCGTTGTATAAGTATTGGTCATCCTGGTGGTCTGCTCCGATGCCAGAAGTACGGTATGTGCATCATCCAGCCCGAATGCAGCCAGCAATTCCCGGTCTTTTTCCGCCATCTTCACCGCGGCAAAGGTATCCGCACCGCTGCTCACGGCTGCATGGGCTCCGAAAAATACAGCGCCTCCCGTCTCTTGAACCACATTCCCCGTATAATCGATGTTTTCATCCAGTGAAAGCGGTCCGATCAGCATCAAATCACATGATTTCATACCGGTTCCTCCTCTGGCATAATGAGCTTATATTGTCCGCTGCGAATCAGATCCGCCAGCTGAAATCCATCTTCCGGCAGCATATTCGTCAGGATGCCCCCCTGCCCCTGGTCGCCCGGTCTGTGGAAATCAGAACCGGACAACATCAGAAGACCATGTTCCTTTGCGTAGGCAAGCGCCAGATCATTTCGGTTGTCCTGCCGTGCATTTCCATTAAAGATCTCTACGCCGTCCAGATATGCGGGCGGCGCAGGCGTACAGTGCGTGCCCGACCGATACGGATGCGCCTGGATCAGCAGTGCACCGTCCTGTCTGCATTTTTCAGAAAACACCTTCAGCCCCTCGCGCATAATCCGGTCAGGCTCCGCCAGCAGGTCATGGTGAAATCCGAATACCAGGTAGTCGTTTTCGGAGCCGTCAAAACGGACTTCTGCCCCTTCGTATATGCGGACCCCGTACCGCTCTGCCTCGTCGCGGACACGTCTGTATCCGAGCAGAAACGCTTCTGTCCTGCTCCCTTCTCCCGTGAGATCAATCTCTGCATAGTCAAAGCAGGTCCGGTTGTAATGATCTGTCACGCAGATCGCATCATAGCCGCACGCTCTGTACATCCGGACGATTCCTTCCGCACCAAGCCAGCCGCATTTTGATATATAAGTCGTGTGCAGATGGGTCTCGATTTTATACATATGCATTCTCCCTGCTTTTCGTCTGTCCCTGATGTCAGCGCAGCACGCTCCCTGTTATTTGCCGTCCATGATGTCAGCGCAGCACTCTCACGCATTTGTCAATAAATGTCATGTACACTTCTTCCCCTTCCGTGAAGCGCTCGGTCAGCTGCGGATTGTAGATCTCGACGATGACCGGCTGCTCCTGCAGCATAATCTCGTATTCGATCTTTGCACCGTAATAGGTTGCCCGGGTCACTCGTCCCGGAAAATCACCGCTGTCCCTGGAAAGTGATATGGATTCCGGGCGCACAGACAGACAGCACGGACCGTTCATCTCGATTTCCTGCATCTCGCCCGGACTCGGGAACAGCAGCTCTTTCCCCAGTACTTCCACAACAGCGGAGCCATCCTGCTTCTTTCCCCGGAACACGCCCCCGACAAAGTTTGCCTTGCCGATAAAGTTTGCCACAAAGCGGCTTGCCGGGTGCTCATAGATCTCCACAGGGCTTCCGTGCTGCATGATATTTCCGTCTTTCATGATGACAACACGGTCAGAGATCGCCATCGCCTCTGACTGATCATGCGTGACATACAGCGAGGTGATCCCCAGTCGTTTCTGCAGCGCGCGCAGCTCATCCCGCATGCTCTCCCTGAGCTTTGCGTCCAGATTGGAGAGCGGCTCGTCGAACAACAGCACACTCGGCTCGATTACGACGGCACGCGCCAGCGCGACACGCTGCTGCTGGCCGCCCGAAAGCTGATTCGGAAAACGTCCTTCCATGCCCTTGAGCTGCATCATATCTATGACATGCGCGGTGCGCTCAATGATCTCGCTGCGCGAAAGCTTCTCCACACGCAGACCATAGGCGATGTTTTCAAATATATTCATGTGCGGAAACAGCGCATAACTCTGAAATACCATGGAGATGCCCCGTTTGTTCGGCGGGATCTTTGCTACGTCGCGCTCGCCGATGAGGACATTTCCCTCTGAAGGGTATTCAAATCCTGAGATCATCCGGAGGGTCGTCGTTTTCCCGCATCCGGAAGGTCCGAGCAGCGTCACCATCTCTCCGTCGCGTATCTCGAGATTGATGTGATTGACTGCGACAAAATCCTTTCCTGTCTCCGGCTGCTGAAACACCTTCGTTACATTTTTCAGAACCACGCCCGAACTCTTTTTCCCGAGATGTTTGCTGTTCATCGTATCCTGACTCATTTTGCTACCTCCGTTTTTTGTCTGAGTTCCTCCGGTACCCTTGAACGCGGTGCCAGAAGCCGGTTGATCACTGTGTTAAATAGTCCGATAAATACCAGCAGGATGATCACCATCATGGTGACAAATGCTGCTGCCTGCGCGTATTTCGCCTGATCAAACAGCGTATAGATCTTACTGGTTACAAGATTCCACTTCGGAGATACCAGAAAAATAACTGCGCTCACGGCCGTAATCGCACGCACAAAGGAGTATACGACGCCTGAGTAAAATGCATTGCGAAGCATCGGCAGCGTAATCTGCCGGAATGAGTATCCGGTGTCCGCACCCAGAATCGTGGAGGCTTCTTCGATGGAATTGTCTATTTGCAGCAGCGTTGTCGTCCCGGATTCGATGGCGACAGGCATATTGCGGAATACAAATACGATCACCAGGACGGTCGCCGTTCCTGTCAGCACCAGCGGCTTTGTATTGAAACCAAGCACATAGGAGATGCCGAGCACGGTTCCCGGAACCGCAAACATCAGGACGGAAGATACTTCGATGAAGGTTTTTCCGTAATAGTTTCTCTTCGCAGTGATGTAGGCGATCACCATACCGAGCAATCCGCCCACGACTGCCGAGATGAGACCCAGGATCATGGAATTCTTCAGCGACGTCCATCCATAGGCCAGCGCCTTTTTGTACTGATCCAGCGTGAGTGCATAATCATAGCCCCAGGTCGTGACAAAGGATCCGTAAATCACGGTTCCGTACAGCAGCAGAGTAATCAGACCGATCACCAGGCAGAAGATAAACAGCGGGTATTTTACCCGCGGAATGTCGACCAGCTTCCTGGCCTGCGTCGGTTTGCCTGTGACGGTCACGAAGCTCTTCTTGCCGACCCAGTACTTGTTCAGAAGGTAAGCAATGACCGCGGGCAGCAGAAGCAGCACTGCAAGCACAGATCCCTTCCGCATGTCGTAGCTTCCCGTGATCGTCTTGTAGATCTCAACGGAGAGCGTCCGGTAGTCGCCGCCGATGGTAGCAGGATTGGAAAAGTCCTCCAGGGACTGGATGAAAACCAGAAGGCATCCGGAGATAATCCCGGGCAGGGACAGTGGAAATGTGACGGTCCAGAAGGTGTGCCACCGGTCGGCGCCCATATTGCAGGCCGCATCCTCGACCGATGCATCGATGGATTCCAGGATGCCCGAAAGCGTCAGGTAGGCAATCGGGAAAAATGAGATGACCTGCACGATGATCAGGCTTCCCATCCCGTAAACATTGTTTCCTGTGATGCCGAGCAGCGTTTTTGTGATGACGCCCTGTTTTCCGAACAGGAAAATGATCGACAGGGAAAGGATAAACGGCGGCGAAAGGATCGGCAGCGTCGCGATGATCTTCAACAGCCGCTTGCAGGGTGCGTTTGTGCGCGTAATCGTATACGCAAAAACATATCCGATGAAGGTTGCGATCACCGCAACGATCAGACCAAGCAGCAGTGTCCTTCCCATGGTCGCCAGATTGTTCGGATTGGTCAGTATAGCATGCAGATTTGCGCCCGAGAGTCTGCCGTTTTCATCTGTCAGACCGAAGATCAGCACCTTGACCAGCGGATAGATGACAAACAGCAGCAGAAGCGCGATGGTTGCCGCGATGGAAATCAGCAGAACCGGCTGCCGCAGGATCATTTTTGTTTCATTTCGTTTTTTCATGCGGGCAGCAGTTGAACCCGCTCTTCTTGGATGTGCCATGTTATACCCTCCTGCGTGTTGCAAACTCCAGAACATGTTTGTCCTGTTTCTTCAGGGATTCAAAGGATCGCACCGCATATCCCTGAGGGAAGCACCGGGCGAAGTCAACTCCGCCCGGCATGATGTGTAAGGAACTGTTTTATTCTTCCGGTGCTGCCACGAGGTTCTCTTCAAATTCTCCCGTCAGTTTTTCCTTGTTGTCTGCAGCCCAGACGGCGTCATAGTCAATGACGTCTACTTTGTCCAGCGTGACAAGACCGTCTGCTACGGTTGCTTCTGTATTGGTAGGAACACGGAAGGAATCATTTTCCGCATACAGGTTCTGACCATCTACAGAGCACATCCAGTCGATGAACTTCTTTGCATTTTCCTGCTCATCAGCCGGTCCGTTTTTAATCAGTGCCGTAGCACCTACCTCATAGCCGGTTCCGTCTGACGGGAAGGACAGCTCGATCGGATAACCCTCTGCCGTCGGCTGCAGACCATCATGCGAGAAGGTCAGGGCAATCGCAGACTCACCGATGGCAACCGCGTTCGGAGCCGCAGATCCGGACTGGGTATACTGCGTGATATTCTTGTCCAGTTTCTCAAGATACGGCCATACCTGGTCCTCGCCCATCAGCTGTACCAGCGTCGCGAGTACGGTATATGCGGTCCCGGATGTGGACGGATGTGCCATAATGATCTGGTCTTTATACTTCTCGTCCAAAAGATCTGCCCAGCTTGTCGGATAGTCATATCCCTTTTCCGCAAACCAGTCTTTATTGCAGGCAAATGCGATACAACCGACATAGATCGGATTCCAGGTCTTATCCGGGTCAATGAACCGATCCGGTGTAGCGGAGAGGCTGCATGCCTGATAGGGCTCCAGAAGTCCCTGCTTGGAAGCCGCGATGTAATTGTCGGGAGAACCTCCGAGCATTAGCGAAGCCTGCGGATTTTCCTTCTCAGCCGCAACGCGGGTAAGCATCTCACCGGCGGAAAGACGGATATAATTTACCTCGATGCCGGTTTCCTCCGTGAACTTGTTGATGTAATAAACTACCTCTGCCTCCGGAAATGCCGTGTATATCGTCAGCTTGTTGCTTCCGCCTCCCTTACCCTTGTCAGACGCCTCTGAGGCAGAGGACGCAGAAGCGCTGCTCCCGCTCTTGCTGTCAGATCCGGAGCTTCCTCCACATGCGGACAGCAAGCCTGTGACCATCATTGCAGTCAGAATCAGGGCAATCCATTTTTTTACTCTCTTTTTCATTTAATTGTCTCCTTTCATTGCTGCATGTT
>JAFUCM010000065.1 GCA_017459675.1 Eubacterium sp. | reverse complement strand
GACCTGCTGCTGCTCGTTACAGATGATGCCGCGGGGGAAGCGGTTCCGGAAAAGCTTTTCGGCCGTGATACGGCTGCGGCTGTCGTGCTTGCAGGAGGTGCAGACTGTCAGGATCCGGAAATGACGGCAGAACAGATGAAAGCGCACTGGGAGAAGAAAGGGTTTTCAGCGGCCGGCATCTATCATGCAGACGTACAAGCAGATGCGGTCAAAATTACGGAGCTGGCACTGGAAATCCGCATGAACGCAGTGGAGCAAAGTCACCCGGACTGGCCTTGAATTTATAGTTGCATTTCCGGGAAGATTCGGATATAATATCATATGTTGTCCGCTTCTGGGATGTATTTGAATGCCTGGGCGCGGAAGAAAAGCAGAGAATTCTGCTGAAAATATTTCAGATGGTCCGCTGTCACGTTAATCGGTGATAAGAACATCCATAGATTGTTCAAAGGAGAGATTGTATTATGAATGAGATTATCAAAAAGATCGAAGAAGCACAGCTGAAGAGCGAAATCACACCGTTCCGTGTAGGCGATACCATTCGCGTACATGGTAAGATCAAAGAGGGTAACCGTGAACGTATCCAGATCTTCGAAGGTGTTGTGATCAAACGTCAGGGCGGCGGAAACCGCGAGACATTCACCGTTCGTAAGACTTCCAATGGTATCGGCGTTGAAAAGACATGGCCGCTGCATTCTCCGAATGTTGAGAAGATTGAAGTGGTTCGCCGCGGTAAAGTAAGACGTGCGAAACTGTTCTATCTGAGAGACCGTGTCGGTAAAGCAGCAAAGGTTAAAGAGCTGATGCGCTGATAGTCTGATATGAAGCAGGATACAAGACGAGGATTCCTATTTATGGAATCCTCGTTTTCCATATAGCGGAGGAAAATATAAATGAATGATATACAATGGTATCCGGGACATATGACGAAGGCGAAGCGCCAGATGCAGGAAGATCTGAAGCTGGTCGATCTGATCATTGAGCTTGCAGATGCCAGGATTCCGGCAGCAAGCAGAAATCCGGATATCCGTCAGCTGGGCCAGGGGAAAGCGCGGCTGATCGTTCTGAACAAGGCAGATATGGCGGATGAGGCAGTGAACCGGGCCTGGCTGAATGCATTTCAGAAGGAAGGATATACCGTGCTGCTGGCAGATTCCCGGAAGCGTTCTGATCTGAATAAGATCAATGCGCTGATCCAGGAGGCCTGCAGAGAGCGGATCGAGCGGAATAAGCGGCGCGGATTCAAAAACAAACCCATCCGTGCGATGGTTGCGGGGATTCCGAATGTCGGAAAATCCACGTTTATTAATACAGTGGCCGGGCGCGCATCTGCAAAGACGGGCAATCAGCCGGGCGTGACGAAAGGAAAGCAGTGGATTCATCTGAAAAACGGACTGGATCTGCTGGATACGCCGGGTATCCTCTGGCCGAAATTCGAGGACCCGCATGTCGGAGAACTGCTCGCGATGACAGGTTCCATCCGTCAGGACATCCTGAACAGAGATGAGCTTGCAGTCCGTCTGATCCGCCTGATGCAGGATGAATATCCCGGTGTACTGGCGGATTATTATAAGATCGAGGAGACAGATGACCCGGCTGAATTCTTACAGAGAATCGCAGAGGTGCGCAACTGTGTCGCCAAAGGGAATGAGCTGTCCGTCGACAAGGCAATTCAGATTCTGCTGGAGGAGTTCCGCAACGGAAAAGTGGGGCGGATTTCACTGGAAAAGCCGGGGGATGCGGCCTTATGACTAAGAAAGAAGAAATGCAGAAAAAACGCGAGGAAAAGTTCCGGAAGGAAATGGAACGCGTCGAGGCAATGTGTGCATATGAGAAGGAATATGGCGCATACAGTCTGATCTGTGGTGTGGACGAGGTCGGACGCGGGCCGTTTGCAGGCCCGGTTATGGCGGGCGCGGTAATTCTTCCGAAGGATGTCCGGATTCCCTATATCAATGATTCGAAGAAACTCAGCGAGAAGCGCCGTGAGGAATTGTACGATGTGATCCGGGAGAAAGCCATTGCCGTCGGAATCGGAACCGCTTCCCCGCAGAGGATCGATGAGATCAATATTCTGCAGGCAACATATGAGGCAATGCGCGAGGCGGTCGGAAAACTGAACGTGAAGCCTGAAATCCTGCTGGTAGATGCAGTGAAAATACCGGATCTGGAGATTCGTCAGGTCCCGATTATCAAGGGGGATGCAAAGAGCCAGAGCATTGCCGCGGCCAGTATCATCGCAAAAGTGACCCGTGACCGGCTGATGGCAGAATATGACAGAATGATGCCGGAATACCATTTTGTGTCGAATAAGGGGTATGGAACGCGTGAGCACATCGAGGCGCTGAAGAAGTACGGACCGACAGAGATTCACAGGAGAAGTTTTATTCATAAATATATTTGATGGGGATTCAACAATCCGTCTCAGGCACGCTTTCGCTGCCTCGTCCTCGCAGCGGTACATATGCTTCACAGGATAAAATCCTGTTCAGCAAGTACCGGCGGGACTCGAAGCACCTGAGACTGGATTTGTTGAATCCCTGAAAAATGTTATAAAGGACAACAAAGAGGAGATGAATGAATAAGAGAAGAGTCGGGAGTGAGAAGGAGGCGCGGGCCGCGAAGTACCTGGAAGAAGCCGGTATGCAGATTCTGGCCCGGAATTTCCGGTGCCGGCAGGGAGAAATCGATCTGGTCGCCGCGGATGGCGATGTGGTTGTTTTTGTCGAGGTGAAATACCGGAAAAATGCCGGATGGGGGCTTCCGGAAGAGGCGGTTACGGCGCGCAAGATGCAGAGAATCTCCAGAACGGCGGAATTTTTCTATGCGAGGTACCAGCTGCCGCCGGACACGCCCTGCCGCTTTGATGTTATTGCGATCGAGGGAGATACACTGCGGTACTATCGGGATGCGTTTTCGTTTATGGGATAAAAAAAGGGCCTGTCGCATGAAACATCTTCATGCATAAATATACATCACCGGGACCGCTCCCGCTTCGGGTCTACGCTCCGCTCCGGTCGGCGCAGAACCAGACGTCCACTGGACGTCATGCGCCCTCGTGCAGCGGTACTAAGGCTCATG
>JAFUCM010000064.1 GCA_017459675.1 Eubacterium sp. | reverse complement strand
TCGGCGGCAAGAATCGTAGAAAGGCGGTGCGCAATCAGGATGCTGGTGCAGGATGTGACGAGCGGGTCGATCGCCGCCTGTATTTTCGCCTCAGAGATCGAATCCAGCGAGGCCGTCGCCTCATCGAAAATCAGCAGTGCCGGCTTTGCCAGCAGGACGCGCGCGATCGAAATACGCTGCTTCTCACCGCCGGACAGTTTCAGGCCGCGGTTGCCGACCATCGTGTCAAATCCATTTTCCTGTGCCTCGATAAAATCCAGCACGTTCGCCTTGTCACAGGCATCGCGCAGCTCCTCTTCCGTCGCATCCGGCTTCACATACAGCAGATTGTCGCGGATCGACCCGTTGAACAGATACGTCTCCTGCGTCACAACGCCGATGGAACCGCGCAGATAACTAAGATCCAGTTTCCGCACATCGATGCCGTCAAAGAGAACCGCGCCGGCCTGCACATCATACAGACGCGGAATCAGATTGACGATGGTGCTCTTGCCGGAACCCGACGGACCCACGATCGCCACAGAATGCCCCGGCTCGAGGCGGAAGCTGATGTCATCCAGAATCTTCCGTTCCTCTGAATAAGAAAATGCAACATGCTGAAATTCCACGCTGCCCGTTGTCTCTTCGGGCGTCCGCACAATTGCATCCGGTGCATTTTCCACCTCGGCAGGCATGTCGAAATAATCGAAAATGCGCGAGAACATGGCCATGGAGCGGATCCAGTCCACCTGAATGTTCAGCAGGGAATTGACCGGGCCGTACATGCGGGACAGCAATGCCACCAGCACCGTGATATCGCCGACGGTCAGATCTGCGCCGCGGCGGATCATCAGGATGCCGCCCACCAGATACAGCAGCATCGGTCCGACACTCGTAATTGTCGAGAGCACGACGCGGAACCAGCGTCCGGCCATCCGCTCACGGATATTAAGCTGCACCATCCTCCGGTTGGCTTCCTCGTATTTCCTGTACTCGTATTCCTCTTTGCAGAACAGCTTGACCAGCAGCTGGCCGCTGACCGACATCGTCTCATTTAAAATGCCGTTGATCTCATCATTGCAGGCCTGCGCCTCATTTGTAATCATCCAGCGCGTTTTTCCCGCGCGGCGCGTGGGCAGCGTAAACAGCGGCACGATCACAATGCCGACAGTTGCGAGGATCCAGTTTTTCTGGTACATCGCCACGAGGGCGGCGATCAGCGTAATCGCATTGGACAGAATACTCGTAAACGTATTGGCGATCACCTGCTCCACGCCGGAAATATCACTCGTCATGCGCGTGATGATTTCACCCTGGTTATTTGTCGTGAAAAAACGCTGCGACATCGACTGCAGATGCCGGTACATCGCATTGCGCATGTCAAATGTGATGTGCTGCGCAATCCAGGTGTTCAGATAGCTCTCTGCAACGCCGATCAGATTGGACGCGGCTGTGACGACGAGTGACGCGATGATCAGCACGATCAGTCTGTGCAGATCCCGGCCGATCAGTCCCTCATCGATGATGCGTCCCGTCAGAATCGACGGCAGCAGTGTCAGAATCGAAGACGCCGCGATGCAAAGAACAGCCAGCAAAAGCTGCTTCTTATACGGCTTCAGGTACGAGAACACCCGCACCAGAAGTTCTTTCGTCACCTTCGGCTGATTTGCCTTCTCCTCTTCTGTCAGATACTTTCCTCCATGTCCGAACCCCGGACCTCCACGTGGCGGCATGCTGCTCCCTCCTTCGTGTTATTGGTTTTTGATTTTTCAGGTACGATTCTGACAAGGGGCTCCCCGTCCGAGTTGATTTATGGTAATAATATCATATCCGGTCATTTTTTTGAATCACCGATACACTCCCGCCGTACTTTGATGCAGCTGAAAATGATTCTTCCTGACCGTAATCAGTCCCTCGCGCTGCATCTTCCCGAGTTCCTTGGACAGTGCGCTGCGGTCCAGATTGAGATAATCCGCCAGCTGCTGCCGGTCGAAAGGAATCGCAAAGGTATTCCCATGTTTCTTCAGCGCGACCGCGTTCAGATAAGACATGACTCTGCCGCGGATGGTCTTCGGCGCCGTGTGAAAGCTGCGCCCGGACAGATTCAGATTTTTCTGTGCTGAAATCGCGAGAAAATTCGTCATGTATTTCAGCATCCAGGATTCGCTCCCATGCAATTGCATCTCCCGTCTGCCGGCGTTGATCATCAGGATTCTGCTGTCTTCATTTGCCACGACATCGACCAGCATCGGCTCATTTTCCAGCAGTGCATAGGTTTCTGCGAAAATACTGCCTTCTCCGGCCAGGCTTAAGATTGTCCGGTTCCCCCACAAGTCATTGCTCTCAATCGTGACACTTCCCGCAAGCACCAGACCCATCCGCGCTGTCGTCTGCCCGAAGCTGGATGCCATCGACTACTCCGAAAAACTGACGTCGATCATAGCTAATAACGACATCAAGAGTGTGACAATCGTCCGCATGGAAGTTCCCTGCTGCGGCGGACTGCAGCACGCCGCAGAAACTGCACTGAAGAACAGCGGCAAGTTTATCCCCTGGCAGGTGGTGACCATCTCGCGGGACGGCAGAATTCTTGACTGATACACCAGGACGGCTGCTTCACACAGCCTGCATTGCTGCCCGTGTGAGGCATTCAGAATAAACGCGCGTATCTTACATATCCACCGGCACCTTTATCCTGTCGTCATTTTGCCGTATAATATTAAATATATCTCAGTGGCGGGTCTCACCCCCACTGAGATATACGCTCCGCGCCAAGTCCCGCGAGGGCGGGACTTGAATCTTGCTGCATACGACAGGAGGTTTCTCGTATGGATAGAATAACACCGCATACCGGTTCCTTTGCGGATCTTGTAAGAAACACGGAAACCCCGTCCGGCACAGCCGCGATGTGGTGGCTGGGGCAGATGGGGCTTCTGGTTAAAATCGGAGATGTTGTGCTGTGCATTGACTATTATGCCGCGCCTTCGCCGAAGCGGCAGATTCTGCCGCCTGTTCCGGTGACAGAGATGCAGTTTGTCGACCTGTTTCTGGGCACGCATGATCATATTGATCACATTGATCATCCCTCCTGGAAGATCTGGGCGGACACCTGTCCGGACGCACAGTTTATCATTCCGGAACTGCACCGGCAGACGCTCCTGGATGAAGGGTTTGACAACAGCCGCCTGACCGGTCTTAATGAAGGCCTGTCCTTTACTTACAATGGCGTTACGGTCCATGCAATTGCCGCCGCGCATGAATTTCTTAATCAGGATGCGGCGACCGGCCTGTATCCCTGCCTGCAGTACATCATCGAGGGAAACGGCATCCGGCTGTATCACGCGGGAGATACGCTCCGCTATGACGGAATGCGTGCGAAGCTGCAGGCATTCGGCCATATCGATGCGGCGATTCTTCCGATCAACGGGCGCGATGCAAAGCGCTACCGCCGCAATACCATCGGAAATATGACCTTCCAGGAAGCCGTCGATCTCGCGGGAGAACTGCAGCCCGGTGTAGTCATTCCGGGGCACTGGGATATGTTTGCGCACAACAGTGCGGATCCGGCGGAATTCGCAGACTATCTGGATGCAAAGTATGAAGGGTCCGTGCCCTGTCTTCTGCCGGACTATCTGGAAACCATCAAAATACCCTTCGGCAGCTGACGAAAGTAAGTCTGCGCCGAAGGGATACCATATTGCTTATTCTTCGATAAAGAGCACGCCGAGACAGCCGGGGCCGCAGTGGGAAGAGATCGTCGCGCCTGCATCGGCGCGGTGCACTTCCCTGCACCCGCTTAAGTTTCTGATCAGTATCTCAAGTTCTGCGAGCAGTTCCGGATCGATCCTGCCGGAATCCGTCAGGAAGATATGGCCCGGCCGGATCTTTTTCCCGGCAAGCCGCTCCTGAATGTATTTCCTGTAAATTCCCGGCATCTTTCCCCGGTATTTATTGCAGACAACCAGCTTTCCGTCCCGCATCTCCAGTGCCGGTCTGATTTTCAGAAGGTTGGCGCCAAGCGCGGTGACACCCTTACATCTGCCGCCCTTCCACATGAATTCCAGCGTTTCCAGCACAAAACTTGTCGACACCTTATTCTTAATCGCATTCAGATGTGCTGCGATTTCTTCCGCAGACATTCCCCTGTCACGGCACTCCGCGCCTTCAATGGCAAGCAGTGCGATTCCCGAAGAAAGCATCCGGGTATCCACGACATGCACACCTTCGAGTGATTCAGCCGCGAGACATGCAACATTACAGATGTTTGACAGTTCCGCGCTGATATCAAGATGAACAATCTCGCAGCCCTCCTGCAGAATTTCCCGGAAAAAATCAAGAAATGCATCGATTCCGGGTGCCGCTGTCTGCGGAAGCGTTCCGTCCGCATAATAACGGGCATAGATATCATCGCGGGTAAATCCCACGCCGTCCAGGTAACTCTCTTCTCCGAGCGTGACGGTAAGCGGAATAACCCTGATCTGATAACGCGCCTGCAATTCCGGAGAAATGTCAGCCGTGCTGTCTGTCGTAATCACGACCGGTTTATTTTTGTGATCGTTCATTGCATTCATTTCTCCCATGTCAGATTACATATTTTCCAAACAACCACTTAAAATATACCACATTTCCGGAAAAGATGCATCCGGCAGCTGTTTCGTGATCGAGCCCTCCCAGGAGAGGCAGCAGAACGTCACCGCGATAAAGAACGGCAAAACCGGAATCACGACTTTCTCGACGATCTTCAGTACGATCTGCTGAAACTCCTACAGCACAGAATTGATGTTCTCTGCTTTCGTCCAGACGGCCGCAATCACGGATTGGTCATCACCGCTTCGATCACTGATCCGTCATCATAAGAATAATCTCCTGGTCTGTCTGGCGCATGCCGACACGGCCGAGGCGGCTGAAGTTTGCGATGGAATTTTCCACCCCTTTCAGAACCAGACCCTGTCCGTCATAAAACTGCTGGCCGTTCTGATACATGTGAACCTACTACTATGTATTTAGTGGTTGATATTCCTATCATCCAGATAGGATGTTGTCCATCTTATTGCTTAAGCTGTTAGAATGAGTAGGCAATTGGTCTGGCCAAGTGAACCTAGGACTTAGCGTCCGTATGTGAG
>JAFUCM010000026.1 GCA_017459675.1 Eubacterium sp. | reverse complement strand
GATGAAAAAGGAAGGACATCTCGTAGGCAACCACACAAAGACGCATCCTGCTCTCGGACCGCTGTCGATGAATCAGATCCGCGAAGAACTCCAGTATACGGAACGGCTGATGAAGACAAAGACCGGTTACACGATGGATAAGATTATGCGTCCGCCGATGGGCAATTTCAGCGAATATTCGCTGGCTGCCGCAGACCAGCTCGGGTATACGACCATTTTCTGGAGCATTGCCTACCTTGATTATGAGCCGTCCCGTGAGCCGGGTACCTCCTATGTCATCAATCACTTTAAGACCAATCATCATGACAGAGCGATCACACTGACGCACGCAGTATCCTCCTCCAATGCAAATGCACTGGGTGATGTCATCAGGAATCTCAAAAAGGAAGGCTACCGTTTCGGAACACTGGATTTCCTGATTAAATAAAGAGGATTTTCAAAAAAGAAAAGCGATTTCAAAAAACCCCTCCGCTGCAGCATATCACAGCATGCAGTGAAGGGGTTTTCTATATGTCAGATTTTGTTCGGTATGGTCCGATTTCTATCTGTCCGATGTGTCTTATCCGAACATCTTCTTATATTCCGGTGAGAAATCCAGTGTCGCGAAGTAATCCTTCGGCGTCTCCGCACGCCGGATCAGCTGCACGCCGCCGTCCTCTTTGAGGAGCAGCTCGGCGGACCAGAGGCGTCCGTTGTAGTTGTAACCCATGGCCGAACCGTGTGCACCGGTATCATGGATGACCAGAATGTCGCCGTTTTCAATCTCCGGAAGCATCCGGTCGATCGCAAATTTATCATTGTTCTCACACAGAGAACCTGTCACATCGTATTTGTGATCACAGGGCGCATCTTCCTTGCCCATAACGGTAATGTGATGGTATGCGCCATACATCGCAGGGCGCATCAGATTTGCCGCACAGGCATCGCATCCGATGTATTCCTTGTAAATGTGCTTCTGGTGGATCGCAGTTGTGACAAGGCATCCATACGGGCCCATCATGAAACGGCCCATCTCTGTGCAGAGGCTGACATCGCCCATGCCTGCCGGCACCAGAATTTTATCAAACTGCTCATGTACACCCGCGCCGATAGCGAGGATGTCATTTCCCTCCTGCTCCGGACGGTAAGGAATGCCGACGCCGCCGGAAAGGTTAATAAAGGTGATGTGACAGCCGGTTTCCTTCTGCAGGCGGACTGCAAGTTCAAAGAGAATGCCGGCAAGCTTCGGATAGTATTCGTTGGTTACCGTATTGCTGGCCAGGAATGCATGAATGCCGAATTCCTCTGCCCCTTTCTCCTTCAGTGTGCGGAATGCCTCGAAGAGCTGCTCCTCTGTCATGCCGTATTTGGAATCGCCCGGGTTGTCCATAATGCCGTTGCTCATCTGAAACACACCGCCCGGATTAAACCGGCAGCTGATCTTCTTCGGGATATAACCCAGCGTCTTCTCCAGGAACGGAATGTGTGTGATGTCATCCAGGTTGATGATGGCATTCATCTCTGCTGCTTTGACATACTCTTCGGCCGGCGTTACGTTCGAGGAGAACATGATATCGTCGCCCGTAAAGCCTGCTGCCTCGGAAAGCATCAGTTCTGCCATCGAGGAACAGTCACAGCCGCAGCCGT
The DNA here is from genome assembly GCA_017459675.1 of Eubacterium sp. GTDB lineage: Bacteria > Bacillota > Clostridia > Lachnospirales > Lachnospiraceae > CADBRN01. The sequence continues at coordinate 4,660 of JAFUCM010000026.1, read as the reverse complement.
ATTCCCCGAGAATTTTCATCAGATATGGATTCGGTGTTGCCTTGACTGCAAAGTACTCGCGGAATCCGGGATTCCAGGAGAATGCCTCTTTCACTCTGGCCGCATTCTCGCGGATGCCTTTCTCATCATACAGATGGAACGGCGTCGGGTACGTCCTGATGATCTCTTCAAGCTGTTCTTTGGTTACAAAAGGTTTTTTGGTGTTGCTCATTTTTTTCTACCTTTTCATGCCTGGTTAATTGATGCCTTATATAATCACTCTACGTGCTTGTGTGAGAACAAGTGATCATTACAGTATTCGTAGTTCCCGTTGCAGCGCGAGCAGAAACGGAATTCCAGGGACGGATCATCCAGCTCTGTCCGCCCGCAGATGGCACATTTATGCCGTGCAATAATCTTTGTGCCGCCGCCTGCATTGCGTCCGTTTGCGGTACCTGTCCCTCTTGCGCCGTCATGCGATGCCTCGTAATACTTTCTGTAGCCGGAGGTGAACCGCTTTCCCGCATTCTCTCCCATCGCTTTTTTCCAGTCACGCTGGCGCTTCCGCTCCTTCGGATTGAACCGGCTCAGGTTCCGGGTCATCAGGAAGAACAGGATGGTGCTTGCAAGCGAACAGACGATCATAATGGTAATGGCCGGATTGACGCCGCTCGCGTAGATATTGTAGATCAGGTAAATCACGTCCACGATTGCCAGATACTTGATCTTGATCGGAATGATGAACATGAACAGCAGCTGCTGATTCGGGAATGTCATCGCAAAGCCCAGGAAGATCGACAGGCTGACATAGTATGTCGTGATCAGCGGATACGATGAAGCTGTGGCATAGCTGAACAGTGTATCTGTCCCTGGGACCAGTGCATAGGCGATGAACGCGCCGACGACGGTCATAATTACGCCGAAAAAGATATAGAAATTATACAGGAAATCCCCCCAGGCCGCTTCCAGTGCCGTGCCGAGCTGATAGTACAGCAGCAGCATAATAATGGTCCAGATGCTCAGGGAAGACGGCGGCATCAGAACCCAGCTGATGATACGCCATACCTGCCCTTTCAGGATCAGGCCAGGGTCCAGTGTCAGGTAACCGATCAGCGGTGCTTTCGTCGTCTGCTGCAGAAAGAAAATCGCATAGCCGATCACATAAGTCAGAATAATGTAGCGCGTCAGGTCCGGAATTGCATAGCGTCCGAACTTCTGCTCCATTTTTTTCAGGAAATTCATAACATCCTCCGTCGTGCATAATGATGCAATGATGATTATAAAATGATTGTTTTCTATTTGTCAACTATGAGGCAGCGGCAGCACTGCAGGGATTTGCACGTGCGGACAAGCTGTGGTAGACTACAAAGTAAATCGCGATCTCTGATCGCGCGCGAGCTGCGCGACGCACTTGTGCGTCTTCCTTTACTGTGTATACAGAAGTACTGCGAAATCAAAGATTTCGGTACTTCTAGTATGCGCAGCTCTGCGATCCGCCGGAGGCTTAATCTTCAACACAGGCTTTAAACCTGTGTTGAAGATTGAATTATGTGTATTCAGCAGTTAAGGGGTAACACATTATGGCAGGTTCTTCTATTGGAACAATTTTGAAACTGACGACCTGGGGGGAGTCGCATGGTGCGGGTATCGGCGTTGTTGTCGACGGGTGTCCGGCGGGTCTTCCGCTTACGGAGGCGGATGTTCAGAACTATCTGGACCGGCGCAGACCGGGACAGAGCCGGTATACGACGCAGCGCAGTGAGGCGGACCAGGCGGAAATTCTGTCCGGTGTTTATGAAGGGATGACGACGGGCACGCCGATTTCCATTCTGGTGCGCAATACGGACCAGCATTCGAAGGATTACAGTAAGCTGAAAGATCTGTATCGTCCGGGACATGCTGATTTTGGTTATGATATGAAATACGGGATCCGGGATCACCGGGGCGGCGGACGTTCGTCCGGCCGGGAGACAATCGGACGGGTGGCCGGCGGCGCGATTGCTGCAAAGCTGCTGGCAGAGCTCGGTATTACTGTGACGGCCTATACGAAATCTATTGGACCGGTCTTTGCGGAAACGTTTGATTCTGCGGAGATTTCACGTAATCCGCTCTGCATGCCGGATGCATCGGCCGCCGAGATGGCCGCGTCTTATCTGGAGGGATGCATGGAGCACCATGACTCTGCCGGCGGCGTCATTGAATGTGTTGTCAGCGGCATGCCGGCAGGCGCAGGGGACCCGGTTTTTGAGAAGCTCGATGCCAATCTCGCGAAAGCCATCATGTCCATCGGCGCTGTCAAAGCAGTGGAGATCGGCGACGGTTTCCTCGCCGCCGCTGCTGCGGGTTCGGAAAACAATGATCCGTTTATTCCGGCACCTGCAGATTCGGAGACAGACAAGCCCCGGATCACGAAATCTTCCAATCACGCCGGCGGCATTCTCGGAGGCATCAGCGACGGAAGCGATATTATTGTGCGCGCTGCCGTGAAACCGACACCCTCGATTGCGCAGCCGCAGAAAACCGTCACAAGGGACGGCCGCGCTGTCGGACTTGAAATCACAGGCCGGCATGATCCTGTCATTGTGCCGCGCGCCGTGGTCGTTGTGGAATGTATGACAGCACTGACCATAGCTGACGCGCTGCTGACAGGTATGTCTGCAAAGCTTTCATCTGTGAAGACGATCTGGGGAAACTGACGAAAAAAAAGACAGAGTCCATCGCAGGCATGCCTGCCGGGCTCTGTCTTTTTTTCGCTGGTTTCATCAGATGGCGAAGCGCGTATTATACGCATCCAGCTGCTTCACATATGCTTCGTCTCTTCTGGATTCTGCAATCTGATGGTATTCATGACTCTTGATCTCTTTTCCGGTTTCCATGATGTCGACTGCGACATTGCTGCAGTGATCGGCAATGCGCTCGTAATCTGTCAGGAGGTCATTGAATACGAACCCGTTGTCCAGTGAGCACTCGCCGATGCTGACACGCGTGATGTGCCGGGCTTTTAGTTCATCACAGATGAAATCAATTACTTCCTCGAGCGGATCCACTTTTCTGGCTTCTTCCACGTTGTTTTTGATGAATGCCTCGATGGTAATCCGTGTGATTTCATTGACCGCATCCTCCAGAACCGTCAGCTCCTTCTGCGCTTTTCCGGTAAACTGGATTTTCTTTTCTTCAATTTCCATCACTGCTTCGCCGATATTCCGCGCGTGATCCGAAATACGCTCGAAATCTGAGAGGACTCGCAGATATTTGCTGACCTCAACAGACTGTCTGCGGTTCAGTCCCTTCGCCGTTACCTTTGCGAGATAGGTCCCGAGTTTGTCTTCATAGCGGTCCAGCAGGTCCTCCAGATCGTATACTTTCTGGATTCCCTCTTTGCTGTATTCTCTGCGGACCTTCACTGCATCCTGAACACTCTCTCCCGCTTTTGCCGCCATTGACTCAATTACCATTCTGCTCTGGGCAATTGAGAGAACCGGATGGGCAAGAAAACGCTCCTCGAGCCGGTCCATATCTGCCTGTTCCGCGAGGGTTTCCGGATCATCCGGAAAGATCCGGCAGACAATTTTCTCCATGAGCCCGATACATGGTGCCAGGAATATGACACATGCCAGACGGAACAGCGTATTCAGCAGTGCGATGGTAACCATGTTCATCGTCATGTGTATGAAATCGAAATGCACGAACGCATTGATGGTATAAAAGAGGGTTCCGCAGATCGCCGCGCCCAGTACGTCGATGATCAGATAAACGAAAGCCGTCCGCTTTCCGTTGACACTCGCGCCGAGTGCACTGAGCATAACCGGAACGGATGCACCGATTCCGATACCCATAATGATCGGAAATGCTTCACCAAATGTAATTGCGCCCGACATGGACAGCGCCTGCAGAATACCGATCGCAGCGCTCGCGCTCTGCAGAACGGCCGTCACGGCAATACCGACCAGCACGCCGAGCATCGGATTGGAAAAGCTTGTCAGCGTATTAATAAATACTTCATTCTCTTTCAGACCGGAAAGCGAACCCGACATCATGCTCATACCATACATCAGTACCGCGAATCCAAGCATAATGCCGCCGATATTTTTTGTCGCAGACCGTTTTGCCGTCATCCAGATAATGATACCGATGAAGGCAACGATGCCGGTAAGCATTTCCGTGCTGAACAGGGATGCGATACTTGCACCGCTTCCGCTGAGACTGTTCAGACAGAGGATCCAGCCGGTAATACTGGTTCCCAGAATGGCGCCCAGGATAATGCCGATGGCCTGCTTTACCTTCATCATGCCAGAGTTAACAAAACCGACGACCATAACCGAAGTTGCCGATGAGGACTGGATAACTGCTGTGACGCCGGTTCCAAGGAGGATTCCTTTTATGGCATTGCCGGTCAGTTTATTCAGAATCATCTTCAGCCGGTTTCCGGCGGCTTTTTTCAGAGAATCTCCCATCAGCGACATTCCAAACAGGAACATCGCAATTCCGCCAAACAACGAGACGATATCAACTATTTCCATCTCTCTCCCTTTCTCAAATATGATCTCATACTCCTGCCGGTTAACAGGGCGCCTGCAATGATAAGTATCCCTTCAATGCGATTCCCGGAAAAATCCCCGGGTTCTAAAAAACGAGACTTTTCCCGTAATACAACCGGTAAAAGTCTCGCTGTTTCAGACAT
>JAFUCM010000025.1 GCA_017459675.1 Eubacterium sp. | reverse complement strand
GTGGTTCGCCCGCCTGATCGAAAACCACTTTGAAGGTATCATTGCCCATGCGACTTACCGGATCTCAGCCGGAAAGATCGAAGGGTTGAACAACAAGATCAAAACACTCAGGCGGCAGGGCTATGGTTATCCGGATGACGACTACTTCTTCCTGAAGATCTACGACATCAGCCGGCGTGACTACGACCGAAACCCTGCATCACACAGAATAAGTGACTGAGCCATACGGATACTGCAGTCCCTCGGTTTTTTTGAGAACCGGGTCTTCTGCATAAAGCGTCTCTGCCTGTCCTGTTGTGACATCAATACGAAGCAGCCCCTCATATTCCGAAGCGAAGATCTTATCGAAGAGGCGCGCTTTCTGCGATTCATTTAATCTTGTTAATTTATTATCCATAGTAATACCCTGGTTTCTTCATCTGGTGAAATCGGCAAAATATATTTTCAGAAGATTCTGATACTTATAAACTGCAAATGGATCTATTTTCAATATATCACAACTAATTAAAAAAAACATCTACTAAAATATGCTCCTTTTTTTGACAAACTACTTTGGCTGTTCCATCCGGGCACCCTTATTTTCTTTCATAAGCCCGGATATTTTTTACAAATTGCCAGATAATTTGCGGATTCCTCTTTACTTTATCGCGGTACCGTATAAAATAGAAAGTGGGATAGTAACTTCCCACCGGCATAGTATTACAATTGTAAATATATATATAAATTTATATACAATTTGCAGCATTCTCCGCTGCATACTGAGATTTGCGGATTACCGGCGGCAGCAGAATCATCCTGCCGGACCGGATCCGGTTTTACAGAAAGAAGGTTGAAGTATGAGCCCAGCATCTGAGAAAACAGTAAATCTGCACCCGATCTGTGTCGTTGGTATCGGCGCTTCCGCAGGCGGTCTGGAAGCGCTGCAGCAGTTCCTGACATTCCTGCCTTCCAATACCGGAATGGCCTTTGTCATTGTCCAGCATCTTTCGCCGGACCACAAGAGTCTGCTGGTGGATATTCTCGGAAAGTACAGTGCCATGCCGATCTGTGAGATCAAAGACGGCATGCGCATCGAGCGCAACCACATCTATATGATTCCGCCGCGCTACAATGTTGAAATTATATCGGATGTTCTGCGTCTGCGGGAATATGAGGCGGACAAAATGAACCATCCGATTGATGTCTTCTTCCGTTCTCTGGCGGAATCCTATGAAAACCGCTCGGTCGCCGTTATTTTATCCGGCACCGGATCCGACGGTACGAACGGCATCCGCTCGATCAAAGAACACAATGGCATGATCATTGTACAGAGTCCGGAGTCCGCCAAGTTTGACGGCATGCCCCGCAATGCGATTTCCACCGGTTTCGCCGATCTGATCCAGAAGCCGGATTCCATTGCAAAGGAAATGGCGCACATCGCCAAATCCATGATCGACGCGAGTGCGCGCTTTATGCTGACAGACCAGGACCTGATGTCGCAGGTCTTCTCCATGCTGAAAAGCATTACCAACATCAACTATGCCTATTATAAGCAGACCACGATCCTGCGGCGTGTGGAGCGCCGCCTCGTCGTGACGCACAACCGCAATCTGCAGGAATATGTGGCGTATCTTTCCAACAATCCGGAGGAGGCCAAGCTGCTCGCCAAGGAAGTGCTGATCGGTGTCACCAGCTTTTTCCGCGATGCGGAATATTTCGAAGTGCTCAAAGATACCGCCATCAAGCAGCTGATCAAGGATGCGCCGAAGGAAAAACAGATCCGTGTCTGGGTGGCCGGCTGTTCCACCGGTGAGGAGGCGTATTCCATCGCGATCCTCTTCGAAGAGGCAATGGAAGAGCTCGGCATTCACCGGGACATCAAGATCTTCGCGACAGACCTGGACAATGAGTCGATCTCGACAGCTGTCCGCGGCGTCTACGGTGACAACATCATCGACGACGTCTCCGTATCCAGACTCTCCCGGTTCTTTACCAGAAAGGGAAATAAATACGTCATCCGCCACGATATCCGCAAGATGATTATTTTCGCACAGCACAATGTCTTCCAGGATCCGCCGTTCGGCAAACTTGATCTGATCAGCTGCCGCAACGTGCTGATCTATTTCCAGACCATTCTGCAGCGGAATCTCTTTGCGATCTTCCACTCCGCGCTGAATGACCGCGGCTATCTGTTCCTCGGCCGCTCAGAATCCGTCATCGACTACGATGATGTATTCCGTGTGCACAGCGCCAATGAGAAAATATTCATCCACAATCTCTCCGGCAAGGCACCGCAGCACGAGCAGGTCAGCTACTCCATGCAGAATGTCGAGAGCAATCTTGAACCGATGATGTCACCGCATTTTGAGCTGGATGTGGATGTGCAGTATACAGACAATGATCTGGAGACCTCTGTTCTGGAAACACTGCTTCCGGCCAGTGTCCTGGTGAATGAGAAAAACGAAATGACCCGTACCTACGGAGACTGCAGCAAGTTCCTGTCCATCCCGGTCGGTGCGGCGACATTTGATATCTTCATGCTGATCCGCAATGATCTGAAAATCGCCGTATCCACGGCACTGCGTGACTCCCGCGCGCGCAACGACCGCGTTATCTACGATGAGGTTCCGGTACAGCTCGACGAGAGTCCGGAATATATTTCCATCGTGGCACAGCCGATTTTTGACCGGCACGGACAGCCTGCCAACCACACGGCGATCTCCTTCGTGCGCGGCAAGCGCCAGATCGACGGAGACATGAAACAATACAAGATCGAGACGGCAGCGGCACAGCGGATCGCCAATCTGGAACAGGAGCTGCGTGTCACCAAGGACAGCCTGCGCCAGACGGTCACGGAGCTGGAATCTGTCAACGCCGAACTGCAGGCCGCAAACGAAGAACTGCTTACTGCAAACGAAGAGCTGCAGTCATCCAACGAGGAGCTGCAGTCCGTCAATGAGGAATTATATACCGTCAACTCCGAATATCAGTCGAAGGTAACCGAACTCGCCGGTCTGAATGATGACATGACCAACTTCCTTGCGACGACGCTGGTCGGCATTCTGATGGTTGACCGGGATCTGAACATCCGAAAATTTACAGAGTACATTTCCACGGAGTTCAATGTAGTCGACCAGGATGTCGGACGGTCTCTCCGGTATATTTCCTATAATTTTGCAACCATCGATCTCATCCAGCAGTGCCGGCAGGTGCTGACCACCATGGAGCCGATCGAACAGCTCTGCGCATCCGTTACCGGAAAGACCTACCTGATCCGCATCTCACCGTACCGCGCGATCGACAAGCCGAATCTGGATGAATCCATCCCGACCGACAGCTCCGGCAGACAGCTGCAGGGACTGGTCGTGACATTTGTCGATACGACAAAACAGGTGGATGATCAGGTTCAGATCGAGGAAATGGCACGTGCACTGCGGCAGGCGGTCAAATCCGGACAGGAGAAGGAAACCTTCCTCTCGCACATGTCACACGATATGCGGACCCCGATGACCGCTATTTTCGGTCTGACACAGCTCTCGCTGCATGAGAAGGATCTGCCGGACACGGTGCGCGACAATCTTGAGAAAATCCAGACCTCCAGCAACTATCTGCTGGATCTGGTCGAAGAAATTCTGTAGACAAGCCGGATTGACGCCGGCAAGATCGTCACCATCAGCGCGGCGGAAAAAGAAGATGACGTACTCAATTCCGTCTCCGCCATTATCGGCGAACAGGCGCGCAGCGCCGGGCTTGATTTTGAGATGATCGTAGACGGCTGTCAGGGCCGCTACGTCATGATGGATATCAAACACGTGGAACGTATTCTGGTCAATCTGCTGACAAACAGTGTGAAATTCACACCGGCAGGCGGAAAAATCACGCTGCAGGTCAATGTGCTGTACCACCAGAATCATGCAGAACACACCTATATTATCCGGGACAACGGCATCGGCATCCGGGAAAGCTTCCAGAAGAAGATGTTCCTTCCGTTTGAACAGGATACAGTTGACGGTGAATATCAGGACGGCACCGGCCTCGGACTGTATATCTGCAAGAATCTGGTCGACCTGCTCGGCGGCACGATCAGCTGCAAGAGCAGTACCGGGATGGGAACGGAATTTACCGTCCGCATGACCTACTCCCTTGCAAATGACGAGCAGATTGCGCTTGGTTCCAACCGTACCCTGAACTACGAAGACCGGATTCTCTATGGAAAAAACATTCTGCTCGCAGAAGATAACCACATTGTCGCGGAAGTAATCATCAAGATTCTGAGCACCAAGGGCATCCACGCACAGCTCGCAAGAGACGGGCAGGAGGCTGTCCAGCTCTTCCAGAGCCACGGACCATACTACTATCAGGCGATCCTGATGGATCTGATGATGCCGGTAATGGATGGATCTGAGGCAGCACGTGAGATCCGGCAGATTGATCAGGAAGATGCAAAATCCATTCCGATTATCGCCCTGACCGCGGATATTTCCGAAAATCTGCAGGAACGCTGTCTGGAAGACGGCATGAACGAATGCATCTGTAAGCCGATTGATCCGGACAGACTATTCAACTGTCTGGCACACGAATTCGAGAAAAACAGCCGGGAAGAGACAAACTGACCGAAACGGAGCAAGGAACATCATGGAAAACGAACTGGAAGGACTTGAACGATGGGGCGCGCATCCGTCAGAAGCAATTGCGCGGTTACTGGGAGACCAGACGCTGTACCGGCAGCTGGTCCGGGAATTTTGCGAAAATAACGATGTGGATCTCCTTCATTTTCGTCTGGAACAAAAAGATTATGAAAAAGCATTTCAAATTGCACACAACATGAAAGGTGCGGCAGCCAGTCTCAGTCTGACGCCGCTGACCCGCGCGCTTGGAAAGCTGGTGGAGGATCTGCGTCCATGGTATGAAGGCGAGACGGACGACGGAACTGCAAAACCTGAGCGGCCGGCCGGCATGACGGAGGAGGCGTTCAAGGCGCAGGCATCCGATCAGATTCTGTATCATCTGCATCAGGTAGACCGGATGTGGACGGAATACTGTCATTTTGTTGTATAAGATATTTCATGAAAAAACATCGGGTATTCAAAGTTTAGTAGGGTCTGCCTTTAGTAGGGTCTGTTAGTGGGGTTCATTAGTAGGGTCTGTTAGTAGGGGCAACATAAATCTCAAGGGCAAGGAATTCTTTCGTTTTCCTTGCCCTTGTTCTGCTCTTTTCTT
>JAFUCM010000063.1 GCA_017459675.1 Eubacterium sp. | reverse complement strand
CACTGATTCCCGGAAACTGCAGACTGACGTTATTGGGCAGCCGCTGTTCCGGATGTCCGTTCAGCTGAATGCCCGGTATTTCCGCCCGCATGCGTTCAATCATATAATCGCGCAGTTCCGCCTCATGCCGCATGCGGTCTTCCATCCATTGCGCCGCTTCCTCTGCCGCAGCACCCATAGCGATAATTCCCGGTACATTTTCCGTGCCGGCCCGCCGGTTGTATTCCTGAGCGCCGCCCCGGATCATGGATCCGATCCCGGTTCCCTGTCTGATATACAAAAATCCGCACCCCTTCGGTCCGTAGAACTTATGACCACTCGCAGAGAGCAGATCGATTTCCATCTCATTTACATCAAGCGGGATGTGTCCGAAAGCCTGCACGGCATCTGTATGAAACAAAATGCCGTTTGCGTGTGACAAACGCCCGAGTTCTGCCACAGGCTGCAACGTTCCGACTTCATTATTCGCCGTCATGACTGACATGAGAATTGTGTCTGGGCGGATTGCCGCAGCAGCTGTTTCCAGCCGGATCACGCCATTTTCATCCGGATCCAGATAAGTGATCTCTGCCCCGCGGACACGGGAAAGATATTCGCATGTACGCAATACAGCCGGATGTTCAATCCGGCTCGTAATAATATGGTTTCCCTGTTTTTTTTTTGCCTCCAGTACGGCGGTCAGCGCCCAGTTATCCGCTTCTGTTCCGCCGGAAGTAAAAGCGATCTCATCCGGCTTTGCTCCGAGCATCGCGCTGATGATATCCCGGCTTCTGCGCACCGCCTCTCTGGCCCTGCGTCCTGCCTGGTACATTGCAGAAGGATTGCCGTAAAACTCTGTCAGATACGGCTGCATTGCCTGCACCGCAGCCGGACACATCCGCGTTGTCGCGGCATTGTCCATATAAATCATTTTTCTCTTATTTCACCCCGCAGTCCTGTGCTCAAAACAGACCCGAAAGAGGATCTGTTCCATGCCTTTAACACAGCGAAGACGGCTTCACGTCACCTTTGCCTGCAAGCAGCATACGGCTTTCCTCAACGAGCTGGTCCAGCATAATCGAATCAACCGCCTGCGCAATTGCATCGTTAATCCGCTTCCAGACATATTTCGTCACACACCAGTCCGCGCCCTCGCAGCCGCTTCCCGCCAGGGCAAACTGGTCCAGATCAAATTTCTCGATCAGTTCCTTCGTGATTGCTGTATCGCCTTCGCCGCTGCTGCTGTGTCCTTCCTGCGCAGTTGTATCCTTCATTCCCTCAATGGTAATGGCCGGACAGGAAACCGCGTCGATGCTTCCTTCCAGCGCTCTTAAAATATCACCGACCGAAATCTGGTCCGCCGGCCGTGCGAGCCGGTACCCGCCGCCTGCGCCGCGGATACTCTCCACCAGTCCGGCTTTCTTCATGGCGCGGATCAGCTGCTCCAGATACCGCTCCGACAGATCCTGCCGTTCCGCAATGCTCTGTGCCGATACCGCACTTTCCTGCTCATGAACCGCAAGATCAATCATGGCGCGCAGCCCATACCTCCCGCGGGTTGTTAATTTCATACTTATCTCCTTTGTCCGTTAAATCGGGGTTTGCAGAGTTGTTTGTTGTCTCTTTCTACGCACGACGACAATGGTATTCTCTGTCCGCTCTTCGGGAAATGCCATCGAACTTCGCACTAAGATTCTGTAGGTGTGCAGAAAATTCGTGAAAGGCGACCACTCATTTCCTGCACACCAACATCATCTAAGTGTGGATTTCTCCGAACATTTCCTCGAAAAGTCACGCACAGAGAATATGCATTTCGTCGTGCTTACACCTTGACAATGCGGCTGCTCACAGTGAAAAACTGAAGTAAATAGCAGCCGTTAGTACCTACTGCAGTCGAAGAACAGGCTGAGACAAACAATTTCTCCTCCGGACATCCGCAACGCCGGCACTTAACGAACACGAGCCTTGGCGAAGTGTGAGTTTAGTACCGCTGCGTGAGGACCGGAGTGCGAACGGTCCGGGAGGAGAAATCTGTTTGACGATGCCGTCCTCTTCGACAACCCCCGACTTACACCTGCTCCGCGATCTCGTAGATCAGCCGCTCGGATTCCTCCCAGCCAAGGCACGGATCCGTGATGGACTTTCCGTATACATGGTCGCATCCGATCTTCTGCGCACCCGGCACGAGATAGCTCTCGATCATCAGACCTTTGACAAGTTTTTCAATCCGCGAATCATATTTTCTGCTGTTCAGGACCTCGCGGGCAATCCGCGGCTGCTGTTCGTATTTTTTATTTGAGTTGGAATGATTTGTGTCGATGATGCAGGCCGGGTTGACCAGCGTTGTCTCATCGTATTTTTCGAGCAGCAGTTCCAGATCCTCGAAGTGATAGTTCGGGATCGAATTGCCGTGCTTGTTGGTCGCGCCGCGCAGGATTGTATGTGTCAGCGGATTGCCGGTTGTGCGGCATTCTGTTGAGCGGTAGGCAAATGTGTGCGGACACTGTGCGGCGATGACTGAATTGATCATAACGGAAAAATCTCCGCTGGTCGGATTCTTCATGCCCGCCGGAATGTCAATGCCAGACACGGTCAGGCGGTGCTGCTGGTTCTCCACTGAGCGCGCGCCGATCGCCACATAGGACAGGAAATCGGATACATAGCTCCAGTTTGCCGGATACAGCATTTCGTCAGCAGCTGTCAGGCCCGATACTTCCACTGCACGGATGTGCATCCGCCGCATGGCCCTCAGACCCGTCGCGAGATCCGGCTTTTTGTCCGGATTCGGCTGGTGTACAATTCCCTTATAACCCTTGCCGGTCGTGCGCGGTTTATTGGTATAGATGCGCGGGATCAGGATCAGCCGGTCGCTGACGACGTCCTGCACACGCGCAAGGCGTGAAACATAGTCCAGAACCGCATCTTCATTGTCCGCCGAACACGGTCCGATCATAACCAGAAACTTGTCTGATTTTCCGGTGAAGACGTCCCGGATCATTTCGTCGCGCTCCTCTTTCAGTTTTTTCAGCGAATCCGAGAACGGAATCTGCTCTTTAATTTCTTCTGGTGTCGGTAATTTTGTAATTTCTTCAAATGCCATTTCTTTTTCCGCAAAAAACCGCTATATCAGAAGATTCTGACATAACGGTCTTTTTCTCCTTACCTTTTATGGAACTGCCTGTCACTGCATCTGCAGAGACTCCATGTAAGACTGTGTTGTCGACAAATCTGCGTGTCCGAGCATTTCCTGAATTGTCTTCAGATCCTTTCCGTCCTGCAGCTGATGCATTGCAAAGGAGTGACGCAGCGTATGCGGCGTAATATCCTTCTCAATCTTTGCATCTTTCACATAAACCTTCAGAACCTTCCAGAATCCCTGACGGCTCATGGGATTGCCCTGACAGTTCGTGAAGAGAATATCACTTTCTCTGCCCTTCAGAAGCACGTCGCGCGCCTCCTGCAGGTACTGCTTTTCTGCCTTCAGCACCGAAGCACCGAACGGAATATTCCGCTCTCTGCCGCGCTCTGAACACGTGATATACCCCATTTGCAGATTCAAGTCTTTCACTCCCAGATGAATCAGCTCGCTCACACGTATTCCTGTCGCATATAACAGCTCCAGCATCGCCTTATCGCGAATCCCCTTTGGCGTAGACGTGTCCGGCTGCTGCAGCAGCAGTTTGATCTCTTCTTTTGTCAGAATCTCCGGTGCATGCTTATCCACCTTCGGCGGTTTCAGCTTCTCAGTCGGATCTGTATCGATCTTCTTTTCTTTCATCATGTAGCGATAGAAAGAGCGGAGCGAAGCAATGCTTCTCGAAACCGTTGCCGGAGACATGTGATTCTTCTCCAAATGCAGAACATATGAATTCAGGTTTGTCTCAGTGACCTGCGTAAAATCCGTAATTTCCTGCTCCCCAAAATAATTTGCAGCTTTCCGGAGATCACGCTCATATGAGATTTCTGTATTATACGAAGTTTTCTTTACGTTATGCAGATAGTCGATATACTCCTGAATTGCATTTATCATCTCAAAAACACCTCTCATGAATTGATCGTATAAAAGCAATTCACCCTTCAAAACTATTGTCTATTATAATCAGACTGACAAGCTTTTGTAAACCACTTTTTTCCGTTTTTCCGCGTATTTACAGGGATTTTCGTTCCAAACAACAAGATCATGTCTGTTACATAATCCCCGCGCACTACATCTTGTGAAACGAATTTCTGCTTTTATTTGCTTTTCTTTGCGGTTTCCTCTGCCACAGCATGTCAGCCGGCTGAAAATCTTCCGGTTCTGCTGCATCGTCTGCCGCTTATACTTCCGTAAAATCCGCCGGCCCTGCTGCATCGCCTGCAGCTTCTGCCTCAGTCACTTCAGCCGTCTCAACCGCTTCAGCCGCCGCATCCTGTCCGTTCTCAGGGTCTGCTGCATCGGACACCATCTCCTCTGCTGCAGCCGCACTGCTCAGCGTTCCCGCTTCCAGATCCGCCAGGCTCTTCATATTGCGGAAGCGCTCAGAGGAGGACTGCTGCTGCCACATCGCCTGCTGTGCAGCCTGCTCCGCCGCCTCTTCTGCGGCCTGGATCTTCTCTTCCCGGTGCATCGCCATCAGCGTCTTTGAGGCCTGATACGCAATCAGAATTCCGACAATTACGAAAACAATCACGCCGACGAGTGCAACGCCGAACTGCCAGCCATGCAGGTTTTCCTTGCCGAGAAGGCCGTCTCTTGTGATCACAAAGGCCAGATAAATCAGATAACAGCCCGCGACAACACGGATACCCAGTGTAAATTTTGGATTCTTCATTGATACAACTCCTCTTTGAAACTTACTGTCGGATTTATGATAGCAGATATCCTGCTGAACGTCAAAACAGATCCGTCAGCACGGAATGTTTCTCCGAATCTCCGGGCGCTTATCCTTCCAGTGCAATCAGCGCGGCACCGATCGCACCGCAGAGCTGCGCATGTTCCGAAACAAAGATCCGGACACCCAGACTTTTCTCCAGTTCCGCCACCAGGCCGGCATTCTTTGCGACGCCGCCTGTCATCATATAGCCCGCTTCGCCGCCGAGTCTTCTGGCCAGCGCCGCTGTCTTCTTGGCCACCGCCTTGTTCAACCCGTGAATGATATCCGGCGCCGGTGTGTTCAGCGCAATCAGGGAGACCACTTCCGACTCCGCAAATACCGTGCACATGTTGGAGATCGTAATATCCTGCTTCCATTCACTCCCGAGCTGCTCCATTTCCTCCATCGAGAGCTCCAGGGTCCGTGCCATCATCTCAAGAAAGCGTCCCGTTCCGGCGGCACATTTATCGTTCATCGTGAAATTGGTAACATTGCCGTCCGCATCAATCCGGATGACTTTTGAATCCTGTCCGCCGATATCGATGATCGTCCGCGTCTCCGGCCTCAGATAGTGTGCGCCCTTTGCGTGGCAGGTAATCTCAGTGACGGCATCATCTCCCAGTCCGATTGCCGTCCTTCCATAGCCGGTCGCAATCACAGAAGCAATCTCATCGCGGCTGCAGCCTGCATTTTCAATTGCCTTTGCAAGTGCGCGCTCCGCCCCGCTGGCCGCGCCTGCGCCGGTCCGCAGGATCGACCAGGAAACAATTTCCCGGTCACGGTTCATAATGACGACATCCGTACTGGTTGAACCACTGTCAATGCCGGCAACATATTTTCCTTCTGTCATATTCTCGCGTTCTCCATTTTCCCGGCCGCGCGTCTGTCCTTCCGCGCAGCTTTCTTCATCCGGGCCTGCAAATAAGCGTTTTCTGTTCCCGCCTGCCTGTACATGCAGCTGCTCTGCGAATGCATCCAGCCTTGTGGCAAGCTGGCCCCTGCTCTGCCCGCCTGCATCCGTCTCGATTTTCAGCAGCGGCAGATGTTCATTTTTCTTCTGCGCATACTCGAATCCGTAGTAATCACAGAACTTCATCGTGTGATAAATAATACCCGCTGCACCTCTGCCGAGTTCCGCCCGGCCCGCGACGTCGTTCATGCGCATGCAGGGCGGCTGCTGCAGAAGACTTTTTGCATACAGATGCACAAACTCGGCCCGGTCTGCCGGTTTTTTGATCCTGTCCGGACGCCGGTTGCCGCTGCAGGTGTCATCCTGCACCGGAATCGAAAAGTGTTCCCCGAGCATGCGCAGCATCTGCGGGCCGCCGTGTGCTCCCTGCAGACTGATGTACGGCTGAAGCTGTGCTTCCGCCTTCCGGTCACTTCCGGCCGGTCCGGCACCTTCACCGCCTGTGATCCCGCCGGATGTCTCCAGGCTCTGCGCCTCCAGCTGCTCCCATGCCCGCATGAAGTCAAACGGAATGCCCGCATACGCTTCATACGCATCCAGAAAGCGGTTCAGATCCCGCTCAAACATCCATTCTGCCGCCCGCGTCTGCTGATGCGGCAGGTCCAGAATCCAGAGGAAATCGAGGCCGCCGCGTTTCTGCAGAATATCATAGATTCTGCGCGACACGTCACAGCAATTGACAAGCAGCACCTCCCGGACCGATTCATCTGCGCACGCCTCAAGCAGGGCTTTCCCGTATCCGCAGATATTCGGATGTGCCAGCGCATCCGCCGTGTCAAATGTATCCAGCACCGCTTCCAGACGTTCTGATTCCACGCCGAAGCCTGCCGCTATTTCCAGCGGAGAATATTTGCACATGTACCACAAATGATGTGTCTTCAAGTGATCCTTTCCTTTCTCAGCGCTGCTTTTTCTGTTCCAGCATCTCAATAAATGCCTGCATTCTTGTCAGTGTCTGTCCGTCGCCGGCATTGCGCCGGTCACATCCGTCGCCGTCCAGAATCAGGACCGGATAGCCGGCCGTCTCAAACATGGCTCTGGCGTTGCCGGCCGCCGCAAGTGTCTGCTTGCAGCCCCAGTGACAGAAGTACACGACACCGTCGATCTGCTGGCTGTCACACTGCTCCAGTGCCGCCTGGATCCTTCTTTCCGCCGGTCCGTTGAACGTATTGTAAACCATCCGCCGCGCCATGCTCTCATACGGCTGTTCCGGATCCATATCCACCAGACCGCAGTAATTCATATCACAGGAGACAACCTGTGCACGCATGCTGAAATTCAGCTGGCCGCGCAGCACTTTCTGATAATAGGGAATCGTATGCACCCAGAGAAGCCGGACCCCGTTATACGCCGGCATCTGTTTGAGCTCCCCGGCCAGCATCCCGGCAAATGATTCGATCGCGGGCGTTCCCAGCAGCACATGTGCGCCGAACACCTCATAGAGCTCATCAGTGAGATCATTCGAGAGATATCTGCCCGCCTTGCTGTTCTGGCAGATTCTGAGCGATTCGATTGTACGTTTTCCGCACGCAATCCGCTCCTTCAGCCGGTCTTCCGGAATCTGTCTGCCGGTCTGCTCCTCGATCCATTTTTTGAGGTCCCGCATCTGCCTTGCGACATATCTGACGCTGTCCTCCGACACCTCATAGGGCACATCAAGATAAAACTGCGGAATCTGAAAGGTCTCCGCAGCTTTCCGGAATGTCAGGTTGTTGGCATCACAGACCAGTGATGTGTTGACAATAAATTTCGGTTTCGGGATCACACCGGACAGAATTCCGCCCAGCAGGATTTTATGATAGGAACAGTAGGTCTCCGGGATCCCGCAGCCTTCGGCATATTGTGCAAATCCCGCCTCGGCGTCCGCGCCGGTGATATAGCTGGCCATTGCCTCGGCAAACATCGGCGCAATTCCCGCGCACTGCAGCAGTTCACAAGGTGTAAAAATACTGACCAGCGCAGACCGCTCCGGGTGCGCCAGCGGTGCGATCACCGCCTTCATGGATTCGACCGCCATCAGGTCCCGCGCTCTTGAGAGCCGCTTGTCCGGAAAATGCCTTAGCTGCACCAGTTTTGCCCGGTACGCGGCAAGCAGCAGCTTCCGCGCCGCATCCGGATTTGTCTCGATTTTCGTGTTGACGTAGTTTCCAAACTTCTCAACCAGTTGACTCATAAGCAGGTCCGCTCCATCTCAACGTATTGGGTAACTGACAAATATAACGCAGCAGCGGATCACATATGAAATGCTCTGGATGCCGCACTGCGCAGTTCCCGGAAAAAGAACAGCATTCCGGCCGCACCGAGCACCGCCATAATTGACATGCTGATCACTGCCGGGAGCGGATGCGGATTCAGCCCCTGACGGATCAGCAGAATCTGTGTCATGGAAGCAAGCACGGCAACTGCCAGATAAATAATATACTCAATCAGCTTCAGTCTGAGACCGCGGCCGATACAGATGATTGTTATGGCCAGGCCGACAAAGCCGGACGGAAGCAGCCAGCTCACAGACCACTTGTGCCATCCCGCAATATTCCGGTCAATCATAACTGCAATCAGCATACCGGCATACACCTGTACCGAAATCAGTTTCAGCACGTTATGCCGGTAAAAGAAAGCCAGACACAGGTCCGCAAGCCCCACCAGCGCCAGAACCATGACCGCCACCGGCCACATGAGACGTCCGCCGGTAATATACTGCACAAGCATCATCAGCACTTCCAGCACAAAAAAGCAGAAGGCCGAAACCTTCAGTACCGACCATTTTGAAACTTTATCATGCAGTGCCGGGAAACCGGCCGTTTCAGGCGCCGGTGTGCCCGTCAGTTCATTGCCGCAGAGCGGACATTTTGATTTGGCACCGCGGATCGTTATGCCGCATTTTTCACAGGACTGCATAGATCCTCTCCTTCCCGCAGCATCAGGATAAATCATAATCATTTGTCGCCAGTTCCACTTCAAGCCCGAGATCGACAAGGCGGCGGAAAAAATTCCGCATCACGTCGTGCCGCTTAAAGGCAGAAGTAATCCCGAACGACAGTCTGTCTTCAAATGAAACAACAACCATCTGCCCCTTCTGTGTCGCCATAAATGCGGAGAAGCGGTCTATATACGGGATCAGTTCCGCAGGCATTGTCAGTTTCCCTACATTCGAAACGGAAGTGGTCACTTCTTTCAGGCGAAGATAATTAAATCCCTGAATTCCGATGTCCTTGAGCCGCAGCGGCATCACTTTGAGCGCCCAGTTGCGTTCAAGCGCCGAATAGGTGTTCATGGTCCGCACAATCTGATCCTCCTGCAGCTGTTCTGCATAGGACTCCCTGACCGGACCCAGAATACTTTCGATGGTTCCGTCATAGTCGGCAGCCGGAAAACTGATGGTAATGACACCATAGAAATTCCGGGTCGTGTCTGTCGGAAAATAATTACGCAGATTGACCGGCACGGTTACAACCACCGGCTTTTTGCGCTCGCTGATCCGCATCTCCTGAATGACAGATTCAATCATCAGCGCAGTCGTCATGATCGCGAGCGTTGTGTGATGTGCATGGCAGATCTCCAGGAACGCCTTTACCGAAACAACCCCTTCCAGCAGATGAATCCGCAGGTTCTCGTCACGCGTGCCCCGCAGCTGACAGGCAGGCTGCTTCCCGCCGAAAATCTGCTTGAGCGCGCGGCTTTTCTTCTGATGCTGGTAATAGTACCGGAATGCGTCGTCTGCTTTCTCCTGAAAGGACCCTTTATTCTCCAGACTTGTGTCGATCGAAAGGCCGTGCTTTCTGACAAGATAATTGCTGACGATCTGGCGGAAAAACTGGAATGCGCCGGCACCGTCCGATACAACGTGGTACACCTCCAGATTGATCCGGCAGCGATAATAATTAACCCGGAACAGCAATGTCTTTCTGCCCGGCTGATAGAGTGCAGACAGGGCCGGCAGATTTTCCTCCGTCACGACAGCTTTTTCCGGACTCTGCTCCATATAGTACCAGAAGAGTCCTTTTTTCAAATAGCACTGAAAATGCGGGTACTCTTTGACCGCGGCATCAAGCGCCTGCTGCAGCACTTCTCCCTCGACTGCTTCTTTCAGTTCACAGCACAGTCTGAACACACGTGTATCAGAACCGACTGCGGTGGACGGGATGATTTTCGCCGCATTATCCAGTTTATACCAGTGTAAATCTTTTCCGGGCATTTCTCCGCCTCTGCTGACTTATTTTTCAGATGATATCACTACATTCGCCACATGTTGAGCATCATACCATTTTCCGCCATATGAAGCAAGCCGGACTGTCTGCACGACAGGCGATTCTAAAATGATTGTTTTGCATCGCAGTCGAGCATATTGCAGAGTTTTTTCCGCTAAACATACAAATCGTGCTTTTTGGGAAACTATCATGTCAGTGAATTACGATTCCCCCTTATTATAAAGATCAATATATTAACCTATATTTATTTATGTTTCACCCAGGAGGAATTTATGAATACAAAACG
The DNA here is from genome assembly GCA_017459675.1 of Eubacterium sp. Lineage (GTDB taxonomy): Bacteria > Bacillota > Clostridia > Lachnospirales > Lachnospiraceae > CADBRN01. The sequence goes on along the minus strand of JAFUCM010000063.1, from coordinate 2,453 downwards.
ACACCATCCGTTTATTGACCGCGTTTCCCTCTATGCGAAACGCATCCGTGATCTGCGTGAAGACAGTGACCTGACACAAAATGAGATTGCGAAAATTATCCACGTGGGCCAGCGCACCTATTCTGACTATGAACTCGGGAACACCCGCATCCCGATCGACTCGCTGATCATGCTGGCCGAATTCTATAATGTAGACATGAATTACATCTGCGGGCTCGACGATCAGAGACGTCCTTTTCCCCGCGGCAAGTCCCGTAAAAACAACCTCAAAAAGTAAATACAGCAAATCAGATGTTTTATTCCTGCCGGTTTTGTTTTATTATCATAAGTGTTGCTTTCGTAAATGAATCACACGGTAATAAAACAAACACTACGCAGGAAAGGATTGATCAAACATGAATCAGCTGCTGGAGCAGATTGCCTCAATTGCCCGCGAGGCCGGTGCATTGATGCTGAAGGCGGACACACATTTTCAGACAACACACAGCCCGGATCAGACGATTCCGGAAAACCCGGATCCGGAAAGCACCCGGCACGTTAAAAACGGTCATGCAAATTTTGTCACGGCCTATGACAGTCAGGTGCAGGCTTTTCTGATTGACCGTCTCTCCAGGATTATACCGGAGGCTTCTTTTTACGGCGAGGAAGACGGCATGGATGTTTACCGCGCGCAATACAGCTCCGGCTACACATTCGTGATCGATCCCATCGACGGTACTTCCAATTTCATGAAGTCCTGCTTTCCCTATGTCACTTCGATCGGACTGCTCCGGGACGGCGCGCCCTGTGCAGGCGTGGTCTATGCACCACAGACCGGGCATCTGTTTTCGGCCGCAAGCGGCTGCGGTGCCTTTGAAAACGGTGTTCCGATCAAGAGTTCGGAGGACCCGCTCTCATTGAGTCTGGTCACAATGGGAACGGCTCCCTACAATAACCGCCTCTCCCAATATGCATTCGAGCTTGCTGCGGGATACAAGCCGCACTGCATCGATATCCGCCGCAGCGGAAGTGCGGCCTGGGATATCTGCTCTGTTGCATCCGGTCAGATCGGTTATTATTTCGAACCGGAAATATTTTTGCATGACTACGTCGCGGGGGCATGTATCGCCATGGAGGCCGGCGTCACCATTACCGACCTGGAAGGCAATCCGCTCACATTCCGCGCCGGTGCGACATCCGTCGCCGCAGCATCACCGGGTGTGGCATCCGGTCCGTATCTGCCGGCAGATTTTTTCAAAAAGGAATCCTGAATTCAGGTTGGCGCTTCAGCAGGGCGCTGTCTGAAGAAAAATGCAGCCCGGCCTCGCAAATATGACAATACGCAGTTGTAACCTCAGAACAGAGATTCCAGCTGCGCAAATGTTTCCGGATGACCGGTCAGATCGATCACCCATTTTCCGTTTTCTATCATCATCGGCAGATCCAGTGATGTCTGCTTTTCGCTGCCCGGCAGCCTGACAGATGCAGAGCTTGACACGGTACAGTGCTCCGCATCTGTATAGGAAATATCATTTACCTGAAATGAAAAATCCACCGCAAACTGCATCAGCTTAACAGCACTGCCGTACTGGCCGAGAACTCCTTCCAGTTCGGTCTTTACGGTATCCTGCGACGCATCGTCAAAACATGCGGCGACGCCGGAAGCATCGAGGGCATCCAGTGCTTTTTCAAGCTGCCGCACCGTCGCGGCTGGATCTCCCGCAGCTGTTTCTATCACTTCTGTTTCGGCGGATGTCTGCATTTTCTGTTTCTGGATAAAAAGAACCAGAACCAGCGTCGCCGCCAGAATGATCAGGATCATGAAAGCGAATGCAATTTTTAACGTGGTTTTCCGGGTCCGGCTTCTTCGCATGACCGATTCCTGCCTTTCTGATAATATCGATACCCCAGTCCCGCCTGCGGGACTGTTTTTTTTATGGCGCTGTCGCACCGGATTCTATAATCAGCACAAATTTACAGGCTGTCTCATTATCTGTATGAGACAGCCTGTAAAAAACGACCCAGATCGGACTCGAACCGACGACCTCCGCCGTGACAGGGCGGCGCTCTAACCAACTGAGCCACTGGGCCATATGAATTTATAAAAATTACGCGCACCGCGCGATAATAGGAAGTCGCGCGCACCGCGCGATAGATGTATCCTCTGGGACTCGAACCCAGGACCATCCGGTTATGAGCCGGAAGCTCTCACCAACTGAGCTAAAGATCCGAAAAGCCGATGATCGGACTCGAACCGATAACCTGCTGATTACAAATCAGCTGCTCTGCCAATTGAGCCACATCGGCATACCGCCGTAAGCGCGGCAACAAGCAACTCAGATCATATTTTGACCGTTCTGGCAACCAGCCGCCCGACTTTTTAAAAAAATAAAATTAATGGTTGCAGTCTGGATCATGTTTTGCTATAATGGGAAAGCGGTCACGAAAACAACTTTTTTTCGCTGCCGGAAGAT
>JAFUCM010000062.1 GCA_017459675.1 Eubacterium sp. | reverse complement strand
TATGTTCAATGGCGAATTCTCTCTGAGCCAGGGAACATATATGTGCCCACGGCCCCTCACAAAACTAATTTAAAGCCACCTTTCGAAGAGGTTTCATATGATTATCGATATTCACACACACATTTTCCCGGACAAGATCGCGAAGTCCACGATTGAGCTGCTGAGCGGCAAGTCGCACACGCCGCCCTTCTCGGACGGTACGGCGGACGGACTGGCGATGCATGCAAAGGAGGCCGGTGTAGATCTCTCGATTGTACTGCCTGTCGCAACTTCGGCGAAGCAGATTGCGAAGATCAATCAGTCCGCGCTGGATGCCAGAGCTGTCAACCTGGATAAGGGACTGTTTTCGCTGGCTGCCATGCATCCGGACTGTGCAGATTTTGAAGCACAGATGGAATGGATTGCTGATAACGGGTTTAAGGGAATCAAGATTCATCCTGTCTATCAGGGAACGGATCTGGATGACCCGCGCTATCTTGCGATTATGCGCTGTGCTGCAGCACTGGATCTGATTGTCGTGACCCACACGGGACTGGATATCGGTTATCCGGGCGTCGTACACTGCACCCCGGAGATGGCCGCAAATGTGATGGATGCGGTGCCGGACGTGAAGCTGGTGCTCGCTCATATGGGCGGCTGGAAGGAATGGGACCGTGTGCTGAAGCTGCTGCCCGGCAGCGGCGCCTACCTGGATACCTCCTTCTCAATCCGTGAGATCACGCCGCTGGATGACGGCTATCATAAGCCGGAAGATCTCCCGCTTCTGCCCCCCGAAGTGTTCTGTGAGATGGTAACTGCCTTCGGCGCAGACCATATCCTGTTCGGAACGGACAGCCCCTGGCGGGACGCGAAAGCAGAAATGGACTGGATCCGGAATCTGCCGCTGACGGAATCGGATCTTGCACTGATTCTCGGCGGCAATGCCGAAAACCTGCTGTTTCATGCATCTAATACTTGAGTCTTTATTTCGCCGCATAAACAGAATTCTGTGATGTTTTCTGTTTATGCGGTTTTTCTATTGACTTTTTATTCCAACTGTATTAGTATGCGTAGTACAGTTAATACACATTCACTGCGGTACAAATGACTGCTCTAGAAATTTACGAAAGGAGCACGCATGATTTTCATTGATTACAAGGACAGCCGTCCCATCTATGAACAGATTACAGAACGGATGAAGCTTCTGATCCTCAAGGGCGTCCTGGAAGCGGATGAACAGCTCCCTTCTGTCAGAAAGTTGGCGATGGATCTGTCCACCAATCCCAACACAGTCCAGAAAGCTTATGCCGAACTCGAGCGGCAGGGGTTTCTGTACTCTGTGAAGGGACGCGGAAATTATGTGCGCGGCGATATTTCCCTGAAGGAGAAAAAGCGGGAAGAGCTGCGCAGCCGGATTGAATCGATTCTCAATGAGGCAGAAGAAATCGGCATCTCGAAAGAGGAATTACTGGAGGATTTAATATGATCAGAACAAACAACCTGGAAAAGTCGTTCGGACCGGTCAAGGCGCTTGATCATCTGACACTCTCCATTCAGGAAGGGCAGGTTTTCGGCCTGATCGGAACGAACGGTGCCGGAAAATCGACTTTGCTGCGGAGTCTCGCCGGCGTCCTGCGGCCGGACCGCGGAACTGCAGAGATTGACGGGGAAACCCTTCACATCCGGGCGCGGCAGGCTGCCGCTGCATCCGGCAAATGCAATTCCGCAGCGCGAGGGCGCATGACGTCCAGTGGACGTCTGGTCCTGCGCCGACCGGAGCGGAGCGTAGACCCGAAGCGGGAGCGGTCCCGGTGATGTATATTTATGCATGAAGATGTTTCATGCGACAACCCCGTGTTAACTTTATCGAAAAAGTTCTACGATTCAACTGCTTCCATAAAATACATTCTCGACGCGTAATCCTGAAAAAACCGGACGTTCCCGTCGTATCCGCTGCCGGCAAATCCCGGCTGCAGTGTGATCCCGGCACGCATCAGCACAGCTCCGCTGACCTTATGTGTCTCCTGCTCTCCCGGCATGCTTTTGAACCTTGCAATTGTGCGGTGCAGTGCGGAATTCTGTTTTACATGCACCGGCGTCTGTGTATTGATCAGGGACCCGAACGCCATCAGATCAACATCATGCGGAATGTTATAAAAAGCGTACTGCTTTTCCGGATCAAGTCCTGCGGCCTGAAAAACAGCGTATTGCGCGTTCGGCGTGACCTGTTCCTGCTGCAGCAGGCCAGCCGCCCTGCTGCGGTCCTCTGACACGACGATCCAGCTTCTGTGTGCAGCATGTGCCGGGGATGCCTGCATCCGGTTCCCGCTGACCCGGTAGAAGCTTCCGTACTGAAAGAGCTCCCGCCACTGTTTGTAAAGAGCCGTCTGCTCTTTGATCTTCCGGAATTCCACCTCGGGCAAATCTGCGAGATTGCATTCATAACCGAGAATTCCGAAGGCAGCCGTTTCAAACCGGGTCTCCAGAGACGTCTCACGGAGTGTCTGGTGATTCGGACTGTCTGATACATGGCAGCTGATCACAGAGGGCGGATAGCCATAGCTGTATCCTTCCTGGATTGCCGCACGTGCTGCCGGATCTGTGTTATCACTGGCCCAGATCTGGGGGAAATAACTGAGGATTCCGAGATCAAAGCGATTGCCGCCGGCCGCACAGCCCTCAAATAATAGTTCCGGGAAGCGTTCCGTGAGGGTCTGCATCATCCGGTAAAGCCCGCAAATATAGCGGTGCGCGATTTCTCCCTGCTGCTCCGGCGGAAAGGCTTTTGAGTACACATCCGAAAAAATCCGGTTCATATCCCATTTCACATAGGCAATCTCTGCGGAAGCAAACAGATTTTCCATCTGTGCGGTCAGATATTCCACAACTGCAGGATTTGCCAGATCCAGAATCCGCTGGTTCCTGCCCTCCGCATGTTCACGGCCGGGAATTTCCATCACCCACGCCGGATGCGCGCGGTACAGATCACTGTCCGCACTGACCATTTCCGGTTCCACCCAGATGCCAAAATCCAGTCCCAGTGCCCGGATCTTCTCTGCCAGCCCTTTCAGACCATTCGGCAGTTTTCTGGTGTTGACGGTCCAGTCTCCCAGCGAAGTGGTATCATCATCACGTCTGCCAAACCAGCCGTCATCCATGACAAACAACTCAATGCCGGCCTCTTTTGCTTTTCTGGCAAGGCGCAGAAGCTTCCGCTCATTGATATCAAAATAAGATGCCTCCCAGCTGTTCAGGACAACCGGACGCGCTTTCCGTTTCCATGTTCCGCGCACGATATGCTCCCGCACAAATGCGTGCATGGCAGTGCTCATCCCGCGAAATCCGTTCCCGGATACGGTCATAACCGCCTGCGGAGAATCAAAATAGCCGCCTGTTTTCAGCTGCCAGAGAAATCCTGCCGGATTGATGCCGGAGACAAAACGTGTTTTTCCGAAGGCACTGACCTCTGCCGCCTCATAATGATTGCCGCTGTAGACCAGATTGAACCCGTAACAGAGGCCGCTCTCTTCATTTGCGCCGTCAGGGTAAAGCATCACAAATGGATTGGCGCGGTTCGAGGATGCCCCGCAGACCGAGGAAACCACATATTTTCCCGCACGGACCGGAACATCCACAGGATTCATCTCTCTGGCCCAGGCGCCGTGAAAGCTGCGCATATTCAGATCGTCTCTTGCGAAATCCAGCTGTGTACTCATCAGTCGCGCAATCCGGACGGTTTTCCCGCTCTCATTGTAAAGACGGGCAAAGCGGCAGATCACATCACATTCCGGAAAAATATCATAGACCAGATCCAGCCGCAGATTCTCTGTCTGCTCCTGCAGCGTGACAATCAGACGCTCCGCTTTCCCGGTCTCATCATATGCGTGCGGGAGCAGCAGCTGTTCTTCCTGAACATCTGTGCCTGCATCATTCCGATTGCTGTCTGCATTGTCAGGACTGCCTGCATTGTGATTGCTTCCATCCGTCTGAAGCCATCCATCATTTTGATTGCTTCCTGCAGAAGGCAGTTTCCCGGACACCGCTCCCTGAAACCGGAAATCTGATGTCCGGCTTCCGTCTGCAAAGATCAGTTCGATAAACGGCTCCCGTATATCGCCTTTCCCACAGCCTGACAGTTCCAGACACAAATCCTCCGGCGTGACGGCCGGATGCTGCTGATCCAGCGAAATCAGATTGCCGGCCGGAAAGGCATGTCGTTCTGCAAGCGCACACACCAGTTCATCCGGCCGCAAATCCGGTGAACTGCCTTCCAGACGCGGTCCATAATAGAGATGCTCCAAAAGTCCGGTCTCAGTAATATGAAAACAGTAGCTGGTGTGCTCCGTCTCGAGCATATACAATTTGTCGTTGATTTTGATCATAAGATATCTCCGCGGCTTCAACAGCCTGCTCTGATTTCAGACTTCTTCCCGCTTTCTGGCACGCAGTGTTTCGGTTATTTCTTCCATCCTGCTGTCATTCAGCCTGTAAAACTTCCTGAAGACAAGGAGTGCGGCAACCAGAATCACTGCGGAGGGTACTGTCATGGCAAAGCGAAGGCCTGTCAGGGTCGATGCACTCTGGGCAGCAGCATTCGGATCCAGGGCGACGACATCAATGATGATACCGGCAATGAAAATTGCGATGCCGGCGGCAAGCTTTACCGTGAATGTCTGCATGGAAAAGATTACGGATTCTTCTCTTGTGCCGTTTTTTAGTTCTCCGTAATCAACAGAATCTGCCAGGAATATTGTGAGCATAACGGTCAGAACACCGTATCCGGCATAAACCATTACACCCGGAAGCATCAGGATCATCCAGCCCGTTGTGTTGAAAAGGCCTGTATTGGTAAATACCAGAAGAACTGCAAAGCCGAGAATCTGAATCAGGATCGCATACAGAAACAGCTGCAGTTTGTCCACCTTCCTGCGAATCGCGGGAATCAGCATCATCGCTATGACCTGTGCCGCAAAGCAGCCGGCCACAAAAATATTGTAGGCGCCGGTATTTCCGACATCGAACTGGAAGAAATACAGAATCAGATTGCCGACAATATTCAGTGCCAGGTAAACGAGGATGACCGCAATGACAGAAGTCATTGCCTGGTCATTGCGGAACAGGGACCGGAACATCTGTCCGACGCCGACCGTCTCCATCTTCTCCGGTTTTTTCTCCGGCACGCACAGGACAAATACAACTTCTGATACGACAAAAACCACAGCAATGATCAGTGCCCACCACCGGAATCCGATCCGGTAATCTGCAATCGCCGCACTGCCGCTTAACACCGGCACAATTGCCATTGTCAGAACCATCGGCACAGCATCGCCGACGCCGGAACAGGATCTCGCAAACGCCGAGAGCGATTCACGCTCCGCGCCCGGATTGGTAATGGCCGGGATCATGGACCAGAACGGAATATCCATCATGGTGTACGTAATTCCCCATGCAATGTAGATCACTGCCAGCCAGATACGGAGTTTTCCATCCGGTGCACCTGCAGGCGCCGCGAACAGTGCGTAGATTGTCACAGCATTTAAAACCGTTCCTGTCAGAATCCACGGACGGAACCGCCCGAAGCGGGTTTTTGTTTTGGCGACAATGATTCCCATCAGCGGATCATTGACCGCATCAAATATACGGGCGCCCATCAGAACCGCACCGATAAAAACGCTGCTCATGCCGAGCACGACATTGTAATAATACAGGATATAATTGGCGACCAGCATGTAAACCAGATCTTTGCCGAATGCGCCAAAGCCAAATGCAAGCCGGTTATGTAATTTCAATTCCATTTTAATTCCTCATAGTCTTTCATTTTCGGAAAATCCTTCTGTATAGAAGCATTCTTCAACGATTTTATTCCTGTGGCCGATATCGTTTCAGCTGCACGCCTGCGGAATCTGCTGCAATTTCAGCAGAGCGCTGCACGTCTCGCGAAGGCTGCCTCTACAACGCGATATGCTCCGTCATAAACACCTGTCTGCTTATTCCGGACGATGTTGTCACACAGCATCTGCAGCACAGCATTATCTGAATCGATCAGATCCAGCATCTGCAGCGTATGTGGAATATCCTCACACTCAATGGTTCCGTCCCCGATCTCAGCCGCGTGGATCGCACCCCAACGCTCATGCCCGCCGATATGCTGAATAAACAGCTTCGGAACCGGATAGAATGACAGTTCACTGGGCTTGGTCACAATCACATCGCAGCAGCGCATCAGCAGATTCGTCGCATAGACCGCTTCAAAAATATTTTCATGACAGAACACATGGATGCCGTACAGATCATCCTTCGCACAGGCCTGTTCACAGAACTTCCGGGTGCCGTTCCAGTCGTTGAAATATGTTTTCGATAGTTTCTCCACCAGCGGAATCCGGCTCAGATATTCATCCCAGACACCGCGGTAATCACCGATATTAATCAACAGCGCCGCTTTCTTCTGCTTCAGTTTCGGCATCAGTTTCTCTACAATCGCACCGAATATTTCCTTCTGCGCGCCTGCGCCGCCGATGGTAAGCAGATAGCGCCTGGGCGCGCCTTCCCGCGCCCGGCTGACGCGGCGGCCGCAGTCTTCTTCAATATTGGATACCAGCTCATGATCAATGTAATGTCCCGTGTAGATCAGGCTGTCAGATGGCATCGGCTTCAGAATCTCTTTGCCGCGCATGCCGTTCAAGGTCCGGTATCCGAAATATGCGTTGTATGTCTGCACTGTATGCAGCGCACCCTCAGATAGATGCAGCGCCATCGGCCAGTTATCCGGAATGGCATTGACGACCGCTTTCATCCCGCCGTGCAGCGCCGCCTGTGCCGGCCACACGTGCGTCCCGACGAGCGGGATCTCCTTCGGAATATTCCGGAAAACCGGCGCCATCAGCTCTGCATTCTTCTGATCCGACGCATTGTAGCTGAGTTTGCGGAATCCCTCATAATTCATCGGCTCCCAGACCACCTTGTTGAATGCTTTGCTCCTCTGGGAAATGCGCGACCCCATGGAATACAGGTCATTCTGTGAACTGATCACCTTCGTACAGGTGGTCTCTGGATAGCTGTTCAGATCCATCCAGTACGGCTGATATCCCAGTGCATGCGCGGCGGACGCAATCGCCATGGAAATCCGGTAGTGCCCGAAGCCCATGCGGATATTTCCGACGATGATTCCCTTTTCCCGGTCAAACTGCAGCGGGGTGCCGGCGGGCTGTTCCGCTGATCTCTTTACTGACTGTTCCGCTGTCGCCTCCGCAGACTGCTCTGCAGCTGTCTGCTCCGGTCCGCCCACGATAATATCCTGCACACCCATAACCGGGCCAAGGCAGGCGTTTTCACGCAGCGTTACAGGATATTCCGCCTGTGTATCATCACCGAATTTCCGGATAAATCTCTGCTTTGATTTTTCCGCTTTCCGGTAATCCTGCGCTGACATTTCATTTCCGAAAATACGCTTTGCTCTGTCTTCCATAAAGGCACCTCATTGTTTCCGTTTATCGTTCATAATTTTTTAGCTATATCTATTGTAATTTTGAACCCGCATCTCTGCAACCGGAATTTGCCCGGAGATTTCCGGCAATCGCAAAATGGTGTTTTTATGGTGTATTTACGGCTCTAAGTAATATTTTTA
>JAFUCM010000024.1 GCA_017459675.1 Eubacterium sp. | reverse complement strand
CGCGCGGTAAAGGCATTATACTTAAGGAGGTATTGATATGGAACTGAAGTTATCCCGTGAACAGGCGCTGGTTCAGAAGATGGTCCGCGACTTCACAGAAAATGAAGTCAAGCCGATCGCAGCCGACACAGATCTGAACACAGAGTATCCTGCTGAGAACATCGAAAAGCTCTTCCGCTATGGCGTTATGGGCATGGTCGTACCGAAGGAGTACGGCGGCGCAGGCGCTGATGATCTCGCAGCTGCACTCGCTGTTGAAGAACTGTCCAAGCAGTGCGCTTCTACCGGCGACATTGTTGCTACACACAACGGCCTTTGCTGTGGACCGATTATCAATTTCGGTACAGAAGAGCAGAAGCAGAAATATCTGCGTATGCTGACAGAAGGCCACAAGGTCGGCGCATTCTGCCTGACAGAGCCGAATGCCGGATCTGACGCATCCAAGGGAACTACTACAGCTGTTCTTGACGGCGACCACTATGTCCTGAACGGCGCTAAGATCTTCATCACAAACGGTTATGTTGCAGACGTTTTCGTCGTATTCGCAATGACCGATCCGTCCAAGGGAACAAAGGGCATCTCCGCATTTATCGTTGAGAGCTCCTTCCCGGGATTCTCTGTTGGTAAGCACGAAGTTAAGATGGGTCTGCACGGATCACCGACAGCAGAGATCGTCTTCACAGACTGCATCGTTCCGAAGGAAAACCTCCTCGGTGTTGAAGGCAAGGGCTTCAATATCGCTATGAACACACTTGACGGCGGCCGTATCGGTATCGCTGCTCAGGCTCTGGGTATTGCTGAAGGCGCTATGGCTGAGGCTATGGACTTCACAAAGAGCCGTATCCAGTTCGGACGTCCGATCTCCAAATTCCAGAACACTCAGTTCAAGTTTGCTGATATGTATGTTGGCATCGAGGCCGGCCGCCTGCTGATCTACAAGGCTGCTCTGACAAAGATGTCCGGCGCCCGCTTCACTCTGGAAGCTGCATGCGCTAAGCTGCACTGCTCTGAACTCGCTATGAAGACCACAACAGACTGCGTCCAGATGCTTGGTGGATATGGATATACCAAGGATTACCCGGTAGAGCGTATGATGCGTGATGCGAAGATCACACAGATCTACGAAGGTACTTCCGAGATCCAGCGCGTCGTTATTTCCGGCAATATTCTGAGATAAGGAGGAGATTCAGATTATGAAAATTATAGTTTGTGTAAAACAGGTTCCTGATACCTCCGGCAAGATTGCGGTTAAGCCTGACGGAACACTTGATCGTGCTTCCATGCAGACAATCACAAACCCGGATGACCTGAACGCAGTTGAGGCTGCTCTTGCACTGAAGGACGAAACCGGTGCAGAAGTTATCGTCGTAACAATGGGACCGCCGCCTGCAGAAGGCATGCTTCGTGAGATCATGGCTCGCGGCGCTGACCGTGCAGTCCTCGTTTCCGGCCGTGAGTTCGGCGGATCCGATACATACGCTACATCCCAGATCCTTGCAGCTGCAATCGACCACATCGGTCTTGAGAAAGACGATGTCGTATTCTGCGGCCGCCAGGCAATCGATGGTGATACCGCTCAGGTAGGCCCGCAGATGGCTGAGAAGCTCGGTATCCCGCAGATCACATACGCACAGGAAATCCACAAAGACGGCGACACCCTCACAGTACAGCGTGCACTTGAGGATGGCTACATGACCATCAAGGTTCAGACACCTTGCATGATCACCTGCATCAAAGAGCTCAACGAGCCGCGTTACATGAGCGTAGCAGGCATCTATGAGACCTATGATAAGCCGATGGATGTTTTCGATTTCAATACACTGAAAGACAACCCGCTCATCGACCTGACAAAGATCGGTCTTGCAGGTTCTCCGACCAACATTCTTATTTCCTTCACACCGCCGCAGAAGGGCGCTGGCCAGATGCTCGAGGGCGCTGGTAAGGAAACATGTGAGAAGCTTGCCGGCATTCTGGGCGAGAAACACATCATCTAAGAAAGGAGAATAATAAATCATGAAAGATTTTGATAGCAGCAATGTATCTGCTTTTAAGGATGTATGGGTATTCTGTGAGCAGAGAGAAGGAAAGCTGATGCCGACAGACTTCGAGCTGATTTCTGAGGCACGCAGACTGGCTGACGAGCTCGGTGTTCAGCTTGTTGGTCTTCTGCTTGGCGACAACGTTGAAGGTCTTGCAAAAGAACTCGGCGGATATGGCGCTGACAAGGTTATCGTCGCTGACGATCCGGTTCTGAAAGTTTACACAACTGATGCATACGCTAAGGTTATCTGCGATGTAATCGCTGACAAGAAGCCTGAGATCTTCCTGATCGGTGCTACAAACATCGGACGTGACCTCGGACCGCGCTGCGCAGCTCGTCTGCACACTGGTCTGTGCGCTGACTGCACACATCTGGACGTTGACATGGACATCTACAAAGATTTCCTGTCCAACAACTCCGTACTTGCTCCGGAAAGAATCGCAGGACTGGGAACCGCACGTGTTCTCGGCGAGCCGCATGACGTTTCCAAGGACCTTAAGATGACCCGTCCGGCATTCGGCGGAAACCTGATGGCTTCCATCATCTGCCCGCGCTTCCGTCCGTCCATGGCAACTGTACGTCCGGGCGTTCTGAAGAAAAAACCGTTCGACCAGGCTAAAGCTGACGCTTGCGTCATCGAGAAGGTCGAAGTAAACGTTGCTCCGGAAGATCTGAAGACAGAAGTTATCGACGTTGTCAAGGCTGCTAAGAAGCTGGTTGACCTCGTTGGTGCTGAGTACATCGTATCTGTCGGCCGTGGTATCGCAGCAGACGTTGAAGGCGGCATCAAGATCGCTGAAGATCTTGCAGCAGCACTCGGCGGCGGCGTTGTCGGCGGCTCCCGTGCAGCAATCGACTCCGGATGGCTCTCCGCTGATCATCAGGTTGGTCAGACCGGTAAGACCGTACATCCGAAGGTTTACATCGCTCTTGGTATCTCCGGTGCTATCCAGCATAAGGCTGGTATGCAGGAATCCGAGCTGATCATCGCTGTCAACAAGAACGAGGCAGCTCCGATCTTCGAGATTGCTGACTACGGCATCACAGGCGACCTGTTCAAGGTTGGCCCGCTTCTCACAGAAGCAATCAACGAGTACAAGGCTAACAAGTAATTAAGTCTTGTTCCGAAATGTAATTGAAAACCCGGGGATCGTAATGATCCCCGGGTTTTTTTCGCGCCGGAGGAGACAGGGGACGGTTCTTATATTCACTTCAATGCAGTGATCCTTCGCTCCACGCGTCGGATCTGTTCGGTCCAGTAGGGATGTTCTGTATGCAGCATTCTCAATAACATTCTGTATTCGGAATCCGCTTTCTGCCTTTCTCCTTCTGCCGTCCGCAGGTCTGCGCGCCTGAGCAGGATCCCCAGCGTGTAGGAATGGGTTTCTCCCCGCTGCGCAATTGCGTAATCCAGCATTTCCTGCACCAGTATTTCTGCTTCCGGAAAGCGCTGCTCTTTTACAAGAAGCTCCAGCCGGTATTTATCCAGTTCTGTTCTTGTGAATGTTTCTGTAAAGTACCGCTCGGCACGTTTATCTTTCTTCAGATATTCAACAACCGTTTCAAGGCATTTTTCCGCAGCGTCCACCTCTCCGGTTCGTATGTAGATTTTTCCGAGATCAAGCAGCCAGAAATAATAAGTAAGATACGCCTCCATTTCCGGAAGGTCAGCAATTTTCTCAGCCGTTCTCCTGCATCGCTTCTTTTCCGCTGCCAGAACCGCCTGTTCTTCGTACTTCAGTGCTTCCTCAATGTATTTCAGCGCATGCGAATACTCTTTTCTTCCCCGGCACACGCGCGATTGTTTGCCTGCAGCTTCTGCCATCAGATGGGACCACCTGGCATCATACGACCTGCATTGCTTCAATGTGTCATATGCCTTCTGGTACCACGGGACAGAAGATGCAGAATCCTGGGCGTTAACAGATGCTGCCGCTGCACGAAGCTGCATTTCACCGGTCAGCTGGTGCACCGGTCCGTATTCTTTTGAAACGATCGCATATAGCTTCCTGTATCCCTCTACGACCACTTCAGAATACTCCTGCATCATTAGAAGAATCAGAAGCCGGTCAAATAATTCTGCCATCCATGCTTCCGGCTCAGGAAATGCCCGCAGCAATGCCATTACATAAGGCACCTCTTTCTGATTCTCGCGGGAGGACCTGATCCAGGCATCTTTTGTGATCTCTCCATACCCTTTGATGAGCGATCTGCAATTCACAGCATTCGGACGGAAAACCTGTCTCGCAGCTTCGGCAATGACCGGATGCACAGAGATCCACTCCGGCTGCTGATCTATATCATATCTCACCTGCAGCAATGATTTATCTGCAAGCCCGCACACCGTTCTGCAGGAAACCTCTGAAACCGCACGATATTTTTCCCAGAAAATCCCCTGTACAGGAAGGACTGACATCTCCCGCATGACCTGCTTTTCCGCCTGCTTCAGCGGAATCCGCATCAGAAGATCGTTAAAAAAATCTCCGTGAGCCACACTGTCCGAAGCAGTCTTATGATCCGGCACAGGAAATACAGATTCCGGCACTGCCTCCCGTTTTCCAGTCTCTTCTCTGAAGCACATGATCATTCGAAGTGTATGTCCGTTCATTCGGATTCTGTGCTGCTCTGCCTCCGGTTCCGGTATTCCGTTCCCGTATACATTATAAAACTGTTTCCATTCATCCTGTGTCTGAAATGCGTCTGTCAAAATACATGTTCCGCCTTTCCAGACCTTCTCATGCAGTCGCGTTGTAATCAGAAGATCACAGGGAAGTTCGAACAGCTCAGCCTGACGGTCCGCCTCCTGCCGGTTCCAGTCATCGATCACCAGAAGAGTATTTTCATGTCGGAAAATCCGTGCAATTTCCTGCAGTTTGCCGCGAATGTATCTGCTGCGGGTTTTGTATTTTGTTCTCTCATAACGAAAGCCTTTCACCGGAAGCAGATAATCGTCCCCCAGCAGCTGTTCAAGGCTGCCCGGGTACGTCAATGCGATGACTCTGTCATATTCATTCTTGTGAATGCGAACGTATTCTTTTGCAAGAGATGTTTTCCCGATTCCCCCGAGGCCATATAGGATCACCGGACCCTTCCCGCTCCTGAAGGCTTCACGGATTGCCGCAAGTTCGGCAGCCCGCCCGATAAAAGGTTCCCTGCTCCGCTCATAAAACTGCTTCCACTCATCCGGAACCGGCTCTGAAAAACCGGGCTGCATTTGTTCCGCAAGGATCTTCCGTTCTTCCTGCAACGCGCATGCCGCCTGCTCCGCTTCCTCTTCGTCTCTGTACCCGCCCGGCATCCCCATGTAAAGCACGCGGAGGCGGTACATCCGTTCTTTCCAGTCCAGCACCTCTCTGTCCAAAGTCGTTTTGGCACTCATTGCTTTCTCCTGTTATTCTCTCCTGCCGCTTTTTACTCCAAGCTGTGTCGGACGACCGCTCCTTCTGAATGCTGTTCTGCAGTGTTTTTCAGGGCTTTGAACTGCAAAAAGCACAGCGCTCCCTTCCCGCGTGACACAAATGTATAATCCATTTCTCTGCACACCCGCTTCAGCCAAAGTGTACAGACTTCGGGATCCTTTCCTTCGCACGCTTCCTTATAGTGCTCCAGCAGCCGGATGATCAGCCAGTCGGTGCGTTCTCCCCGCGTCCCTGTGTGATCTTCCTGCAGCGGTAAATAGCCCAGCTGTTCCAGCCTTTCCGACAGAAGATCAGCAGTCAGAAACGGCGCACCGAACAGGAACAAATGCCGGATCATCGCGGTTCTGGGTATTTCCCCAAATAGATTCATATGCCTTCGGAATTCCGCATCATAATTGACACTCGTACTGTGTGTGCCCGGCAGCGCGGCACTCTCTCCTGCAGCTGTATAGTCCATTGCCTCGATGAAATACAAATGCCGTAGATATGGAAGCATATTGTCCGCAGACACATTCGCCAGAAACATCCGCTCCGGCGTGATTTTATCCAGAAATTCACGGGCGTATCCATCCAATGCCTTTTTCCTGTAAACATATAGAGATGCTTTCGTATCTGATTTCATAAATACGCTGTCACATTTGTCCGCCCAGCTTCTGATGAGCCAGTTCTGCTCCTCAGCTCCCAGATCCAGTGCCTGTCCGAAGCGGAGCACCTGTTCTCTGTTCGCGGGAACATGGCGACCCGTGCGCCAGTACCGGATCTTCAGGATCGCTGATTCAGACGCGGCATCCTGGTACATTTTCTCAGCCAGAACTCTGTCAAAATCCGCCTTCCTGAATATTCCGTATCTGCCTTTTTGCCGCTCATACAGCTGATTAAGCTGATCCAGTTCCGGACGAACTTCTCTGCTGCGTCTGATACATTCCTCTGCGAGTTCCTGCCCGTTCAGAACTGCTTCGTCCAACTTATTCATCACCGAATCCCCCGCAACACGCAATTTCTGTCAATGATACGATACCTGAAATGCAGCATAATAAGCGCGGACATTCCGCTCAATCCCCAGGTCACGACCGGATACCATCCCATTGCCGGAAATCCTGTTTTCGCCACAATTGTCTGCAGCAGCAAAATGCCTGACAGCGCTTCGATTGCCCCGAGCACAAGCTGGCTCGCATTGCTTCCGATGCTCTGAAGTGTATAACGTCCCGTAAGATAAAAAGCCAGTCCGGTCAGTCCCCACTGCGACACCGCAAGGTACGCGCTTCCGCTTTGTATTACCACTTCCGCGACGGCGCCCGCACCCGCAGCGGCCATCACAAGATTTTCCGCGAAGAAAAAAGCCCCGGCGCTGCAGAGCAAAGCAGCAAAAACACTATGCAGCAACAGGCGGCGAAACTCAGCCTTCAGAAGTTGGAAGCGCCCTGCGCCATACCATCTCCCGCACAGAATGGCAGCAGCCGTTCCATAGGCGCCGACAATCACCTGAAACACATTACTGATTGCAGACGCATATGTATAGCCGGCAATCTCATTGACCGAAAAACTGTTGACCATCCGCTGCCTGAGGATTCCGGCAAAAGCAACCATCGCCATCATGGCACTCTTGCTGAGGCCTCCGCGCATCATCTCCCTGTACATTCGACGCGGGATCCGGTAAGGCCGGCACAGCGCCAGATCCTTTCCTGCCGTAACAGCCAGATAAATACTCAGCAGCAGACAAATCAGAACGTGATTCAAGAAAACAGCTGCAGCCGCACTCCAGACAGGAAGACGGAGTACACCCGTCAAAAAGACGGTCAGTGCCGTCTGCGTCACAACACTGGCCGCTGTTACCGCGCCTGATACACCTGTTTTTTTCATCCCCTGCACCGTCCAGACAAGAAAATTGCGCAGTGCAGAGAACCCGGATCCTGCTATGATCCATGCCGCATACCCAGCAGCCTCTGCCCGCAGTTTTACCGGAACATTCAGAGCGCTAAGAATCGGGCCAACAGCAGGAACAGCAAGCCACGCCGCGACTGCAAGTAGAACCGTCAGATAAATACCGCACCAGAAGGAAATCCTGTATCCTTCTGCCGATGACCTGTCTGCCGGTTCGCTCACAGATGACCCGCCTGCCTGTCTGCTTACAGCTTCTGCCCTGCCTTCCGGCTGCAATTCTTCAAAGAATCTGCACTGAACAATCCCGAAGCCCGTTGTCATACCGTTAAATATAAAATGCTGCAGCGTCCCGAGAAATGCACAGCTTCCGATTACTGCTACCGCTTCTTCGCTTCTGATCCGGCCGAGAATGCCGGCATTAATCAGGGCATAACATTGCTGAAATACAGCAGATGCCATAATCGGCATCAGAAATGCCGCAAACCTTTTTTCCGGCATCATTTTTTGATTTACATGATTCACAGACAACTTTCCTCCATCGATGTTGTTCAGAATAACAGATATAGATGAAACGGGCAACGATGTGATTTTTAACGTTAGTATTCACATTGTTGACGCCTTTCGGATTCCATGCTAAAAACGTAAAAAAATCAGACATGTCTTTTGCATCATCGAACAGGGAGGATCTGTATGCATAACCAATTCAAACACACTCATTTCCTGCGGGGCATTCTGCTCGCAGTACTGTTATGTCTGTCTCTCGTGCTTCCGGGGCAGGCCGCGTATGGCGCTTCCGGAAAAATAACCGGTGTTAAGGTAACCAATCTTCCGGCGAAGACGCTGACACTAAAAAAAGGAAAATCATTTAAGCTGAAAACAAAAGTGACGGGCACCGGCAGTTTTTCCAAAGTTGTGTCTTATAAAAGCAGCAATCCGAAAGTTGTCGCTGTCAGCAAAAAGGGAAAACTCACTGCCAAAAAGAATGGCAAAGCGAAGATTACAATCACATCAAAAAAGAACAGAAAAAAGAAATATGTCATAAAAGTCACCGTCGGAAAGCCGGTAAAAAAACTGACGCTGAATCAGACAAGCGCCTCTCTGACAGCTGGAAACTCCCTGACGCTGAGAACGACGGTTCTTCCCAAAAAAGCCAGTAACAAAAAAGTTCTCTGGTCCTCCGGCGACACAGCAGTAGCAACGGTCAGCAGCAACGGACAGGTCACAGCAAAGAAAGCCGGATCTACAACCATCACAGCACTTGCCGCAGACGGATCCGGAAAAAAGGCTTCCTGCAAAGTTACTGTTGCAAAACGCGCACAGCTCAATATTGGCGGAGAAGTGGATTTGGCTGCCCTTTTTCAAAATGCGTCGTCCCTGCCGCTGAATCAGACATTGTCCGGATCTGTAAATAACGATATGGAGAGAGTTTCCTACTATCTGAAAGCTCCCGCGACAGGAAGATATGAATTCATCGCTGTTGAAAAAGATGGCACTCCATTAGCCCCTGACATCTATGATCAGAATCAGAATGAACTGTGGTGGTACAGCCAGGACTACGACACCGGCCGATACGTTGCCGATCTGACTGCGGGTAAAACCTATTTCATCTTGTTTCGCGCCAGTCAGCCTTACTCAATCCGCGTTAGAATGCTGCATCAGGTAAATATTACTTTCAATGCGACAGACGGTTATTATCCTGAATACAATGAACAATTAGAAGAAGTGATAAAACAAGACGCGGTAACAATCCCCTACATGCAGGGAGACTATCTTTATCAATATGCAGAACAGCCATCATACGGTAATGATACCAAGGTGTTTGCCGGATGGGCTGACCATCCCGGTGTCTCTGCCTCGGAATGCCTGCCTGTCAGAACCATGACTGCGGAAAAAGATCAGACACTCTATGCGGTCTGGGCAGACCCGGTTGTGGTCAGATTCGCCGCAAATAATGGAATATTCTTCTATAACGAAAAGACAGGAAGCTATCAGGCAATTGTAAACATCACCTATCCCAGAGGACTGAAACTGTCTGCAGATTATCCGCTGCAATACATCTATTTCCAGAATCCGACACGCAGCGGCTATCAGTTCGCCGGATGGGCTCCATCAAGTAATGCAGGAACCAATGACATTATCAATCTTGACCAGACTTTCGCAGATCAGAATATTGAATATTATGCTGTCTGGAAATAAAAAAGACGGATCTGCTCTTCACGAGGAGACAGGGGACAGAAAACCGTCCCCTGTCTCCTTTCGACAAACCCTGATTTATTTAATCGGCTCAAAATCCGATGCCGGATGTTTGCACAGCGGGCAGATGAAGTCATCCGGAAGCGGATCACCCTCATAGATGTAGCCGCAGACGGTGCAGACCCATCCCTTCTTGCCTTCGGTGTTTGGTTTCGGCTTCACGTTCTTCTGATAGTAGGTGTAGGACATCGTCTCTTTATCAGACATAACACGTGCCTCTGTCACCTTGCAGATGAACATGCCGTGTGTTCCGAGATCGACGTACTGCTCAACTTCCAGTGCCATCATTGCATTGATGAACTGCGGCAGAATGATCAGGCCGTTGTCGGCACGCTTAAGATCTTCCATACCTGCAAACTTATCAACGGTACGACCGGTCTGGAATCCGAAGCGCTCAAATACGGAGAACGGTGCCTCTACCGACAGAACATTGACGTTCATCTTCTTTGTCTGCTGGATAACATGGTGTGAGTAGTTAGCCTTGTTAATGTTGACGGCAACTCTGGTCGGATCGCTGGTCAGCTGTGTGACGGTGTTGCAGATCATACCGTTGTCTTTCTTGCCGTCGTTGCTGGTGATGACATACAGGCCGTATCCGATGTGGAACAGTGCCTTCATATCATTCTTGTCAGCCTTGTCCGGGGACTGTGCGATATAGTCGCGGCACAGCTCGTCAGCCATCTTCTCAAGTGCTGCACTGCTGTCGGCATCAAGTGCGGACTTGATGGTAACTTCTGTCTCGAGATAGGTAAGATCCTTGCAGCCCTCGAGAATCTTCTTCATGGTCTTCTTCGCCATCGGCGCCCATGTTCCGTTCTCAATGAATCCGACGGTGCGTTTCTGGAAATTGCGCTCAGCCAGTTCTTCCAGGAATGTGCGCATCCACGGGAATACTTCTGCGTTATAGGTTGTGGAAGCGAAGACGATCTTGTCATAGCGGAATGCGTCTTCTACTGTCTCCGGCATATCATCGCGCGCCAGATCTGCAACAACAACCTTCGGCGCTCCCTTTTCTTTCAGCATCTTCGCCAGCTTTTCAACGGCTTCTTTGGTGTGGCCGTATACGGATGTGTAGGCAATCAGAATACCTTCAGACTCCGGTGTATAGGATGACCACTTGTCATAGAGATCCAGATAGTATCCGAGATTCTCAGTCAGAACCGGTCCGTGTGTCGGGCAGATGATCTGGATATCAAGACCCGCTGCTGCCTTCAGCAGATTCTGTGTCTGTGCGCCGTATTTTCCGACGATACCGAAATAGTATCTGCGCGCCTCGCATGCCCATCCTTCCGGATCCTCAACATCATTTGCGCCGAATTTTCCAAAGCCGTCTGCAGAGAACAGAACCTTGTCCGTGCTGTCATATGTGACCATAACTTCCGGCCAGTGTACCATCGGAGCAAATACGAAGGTCAGCTCGTGTTTTCCAAGAGAAATGCTCTCGCCGTTCTTAACAGTTACGCGGCTCTGTACTGCGTCTGCACCGAAGAACTGATCCATCATCTTGAATGCTTTTGCATTGGAGATAACCTGAGCATCCGGATAGATCTTCAGGAAGTTCGCGATATTTGCGGAGTGATCCGGCTCCATGTGCTGGATGATCAGATAATCCGGCTTTCTGTCGCCGACTGCATTTGCGATATTATCCAGCCACTCATGGGTAAAGTTTCTGTCTACAGTGTCCATGACCGCGATCTTCTCGTCGAGGATGACGTAGGAATTGTAAGCCATTCCCAGCGGTACAACATACTGTCCCTCAAACAGATCAATCTGATGGTCATTGACGCCTACATACTTGATATCGTTTGTGATTGTCATGCGATTCTCCTTATCTGTTTCATTTTCTATTGCATATTCTGAACCTGACTTCTATTTTATCAGGACATGCACGTTCTTTCAATCTTCAACTCAGCGGGGGAGTCCCCTGCTTTTTCTGGTGGCAGGTTTCAAAACAAATCTGCCCCGTTCTTTTTACATAAATACATCGTCTCCCGTTTTGAAATCAAACGCCGGATGGAAATCGAATTTTACGGAGCCGACCGGGATTCCCGGAATTGCCTTCTTGATCATCGCGGTCCCCTCAAATCCGAATCCTGCACAGAGTTCCACGGCTGTAATGCCGGATGCAACCATATCCTTTGCCACTTTTACAGCCTCTTCATAATTCGCACAGCCAACCACTGTCATCTCGATCTCATCAGACGGAATAAATGCCCGCGCTTTTTCCGGATCAACGCCAGGTGCTACATAGATAAAACCACACTTGAACATATTTCTGCTCCCTTCTTTTCATAATTTCAAGTCACGCAACTGCTTCCAACAGCACATACCCACAGCCTGTCCCGGCTGCAGAAAACAGCACATTCCAGCAGTCTCTTCCGGCTGCAGAAAACAGCTTTCATACATAAATCCAGTATACCTGTATTATCAAGCACACGCAATAATGCTTGCAATGTTCTGAATCCAGTGTTATATTATTTACATAATTATATTCCGGAGGTTAAACCTATGGCTAGTAACAAGGACATGATACCTGAAGAAGCATGGACAACAATGCATATTCTGAAAGAAGCCCTCGGGGCTTATCACCTGAAGCCTGAGGACGCAGGCGAACCCGCATCACCGGAAGCCGCCGCCGCACTCCTGTTCCGCCACCTTTTCCCCGGCAAAAAGCTGGGAGATTATACAACCGATGATCTAGAACTGCTGCCGGATGATCTTCGCGTCGAGCTGATCGACGGCGTGATTTATCTGATGTACTTGCCGGCACTTCCACACCAGACGCTGGCCGGCGCCTTCTATTCGCAGCTGCTGTCCTATGTTGTGGAGCACGACAGTCCGTGCTTTCCTTACATCGCATCTGACATGCGTCCGGACGCAGATAACCGCACTGCGATGCAGCCGGATCTTATGATTGTAGCTGATGATTCCGATGCCGTCACCACGCGCAAATATCTCATAGGCGCACCGGCTTTTGCTGTCGAAGTTCTCTCGCCTTCCACACGCAAGAAGGATCTCACGATCAAACTGAAGAAATACATGGAAATCGGTGTGCAGGAGTACTGGATCATCGACATTGACCGGGAACAGATCATCGTCTATTCATTCCGGGAACGATCAGATTATGAGATTTCACTCTATTCATTTCAGGATCAGATCCCGGTCGGAATCTGCCGCGCTGCTGATGACCGGTCTGCAGAAGGGTGTGTAATTGATTTTCCGAAAATTGCAGACATTCTGGAGATGCTGAAGAAGAAGATGCCGCATGACTCTTTGCAGTCGTGACTTTATTCATCCAGACGGTATTCTGGTGAATCGCGATCATTGATCGCGCGCGAGCTACCAGAGGCTCAACTCAGTGGCCCCCACTGAGTTGGACAGCGGCATCCACATCCTTCCACAGAACAATTTCGATGTGCTCCCAGTTTTCCAGACAGGTATACATGACCAGGTCATACCGGTCGGATACGGCATGCATATAATCCAGACCGTCGCTCCCGTATAAATGATATTCCTCGTTGCTGCCTTCGAGAACACCAACGCAGACATATTCGTGATACGAGTGATCTTCCTGCACAATATAGGCGCGGGTCTCGTCCTGTACACTTCTGCAGATTGCAGAAAAGCCCTGATTGGAGTGGTCTCCGATCACATCAGAACCGCCGTAATTGATCAGAACCGCGTAATCTTCCATGTCCACGCCCTTCTGATTGTGCGGATCACTGGACGTGGAACCGTCGAACAGGCGCACATTGATGCCGACATCCGGGATCAGAAGCAGACCCGCAGTGCCAAAACGGTCCGGCACAATTCCCGCGAAGCTGTCTGCTTTCCGGGTCACCTCAAATGGCGGGCGGGATATTGTCTCCGTCTCTGTAATCCAGACACGCTGTTCTCCGGATGTCCCGCCGTCCTGCTTCGTTCCTTCGGGGTTCTGATTTTCGCCGGTGCCCCCTGCAGCATCCATGCTGTCGCCGCAGGCATCGCTGTGTTCGGCATCCATGCTGCCGCCGAAAGCATCGCTGTGAGCAGCATCCGTGGCATCGCCGTAATTGCCGCTGTCCGAATTTCCGGAAAAACCTGCGCCGCCCGGCTGCGACTCGCCGTCCCTGTTTCCCTGCTGTAATTCACCGGAAGTACCGGCACGCTGCCCCTCTCCGGCTGCATTACCGTCACGCATGCCGCATGCGCCAAGAATCCCTGCGCCGGCCAGCAGAACACAGATGCATAAAAACAGCACCGCTGCAGACCAAAATCTGCACCGGCGTCTGTCAGAATTTGCTGTTTGCATAGAAGAAATCATTCAGGCACGCAATATCCTTCCATAATAATGCAGCATCAGATAATTCGCATAAACATAGCACACGCTTACTGCGATATTTACAATCATGTTCTCCATAAACACCAGCATCAGAACTACGAACACTGCCGCGAGAATTGTATGCCGCAGGATAAAGTGCCGTCCCGGCCGCATGCGTTCCTTCGCATAGATTCCCGTCATAAACAAAAACAGGAAATAAAGCAGGATCGAGCCTGTAATAAACAATGTTTTCGGCAGGAGACTGATGGAAGGCTCCCGCATAAACTCCAGCGCCGTTGTGATATTGTTCAGCGCAAAGATCAGAAAAACATGGATCAGCATGTAGCCGGTTCCGGCCGTCTCAACCTCGCGGTCCAGAATATGATCGTAAACGGTTCCATAGCTCAGGAAGAGACCGGCCACGATCAGAAATGCCATCGTTGAAAAGTAAATACTGTTCAGCGAAACATCTCCCTCAAAATATGACGCGATCGCAATAATCATCTCGCCAAACGTAAATACGACATAGAGCATCGCCCGCTCTGAGAGATGCGGAAAATCCACCGGATTCAGCCGGTTTACCCTGCCGGAAAGATTTGTCACGATGATACCGAAGGCAATCGGAACCGGCGCCAGAATCAGGCCGCCGAAACGCCATCCGATAATAACCGCAAGCACGAGAAGTGCCTCCGACCAGATGATCAGCGCCATGCGTCTGGCCTGCACCGCATTCCACGGCATCAGCCGGTTGTTCCTGTATTCCAGAAAATACTGCAGTCCGATATTAAATAAAATCAGCGCCCAGGCAATGTTGTAGCGGTAAAAATGGGCCTGCCAGTATACACGCGTGCCGTCGGCCATGTAATAAAGCAGATACATGTTGACGAAGAGAAATACGTGCTCCCGCAGTCCGTTCTTTCCGTAACGGTTGATGTAGAATGTGGTAAAATTCCAGATCTGGATCACGGCGAGCGTCGCCAGCACATACGTCAGAAACACCCTGCCGCTGATAAATCCGTACTGTACGTGTGACAGAAGCGAATTATTCCGCCCGATCAGATATACAAAGATCAGGTCATAGATCAGCTCGATGTACTCGACCTTCTTCTCTTCTTCTGCATTCTGGAGGTTCTGTGTTGTCAGTCTTTTCATGAAGTCCAGCATTTTAATACCCTCTGCCTGCGTCTTTCAGGCTTTTATTTTAACATAAATTGAGAAAAGTACAAAGTCACGAAAATACAGGATTGCGAATTGGACACGGTGTATTATAATAGAAATGATACTGTATTGTCCGCCAGCGAGGAACCGAACGGATATTATGGATACGTCCAACCTGATCATGATCGTCGCACTGATCCTTCTGATCATTCTTTCATCTTATTTTTCTGCGACAGAGACAGCATTTTCCAGTTACAACCGGATACGGATGCGCAACCGCGAAGAAAAGGGCGACAAGAAAGCCGCACTTGTGCTTCAGCTTGCGGAAAATTATGACCGGCTGCTCTCGACCATCCTGATCGGAAATAATATCGTCAATATTTCCGCGACGGCCATTGCGACAGTACTGTTCACCCGTCTGGCCGGCGGTGAATATGGCCCGACAATTGCAACCGTTGTACTGACGCTGCTGGTTCTTCTGTTTGGTGAAATTACGCCAAAGAGCTACGCAAAGAAGCATCCGGAGCGGTTCGCCTGTTTTTCCGCGCCGCTTCTCCGCTTTTTCCTGGTTTTGCTGGCACCGCTGAATCTGTTCTTCTCTCTCTGGCAGAAGCTGGTAAATGCAATTACCAAAGGAGAAGAAGAGGCAGGCATAACAGAAGAGGAACTGATCACCATGGTCTCAGAGGCTGAAAATGAAGGCGGTCTCGATGAGCATGAAAGCCGGCTGATCCAGTCCGCGATCAATTTTGACGATCTGGAAGTCAGTGATATTCTGACACCGCGCGTTGATATCTGCGCTGTATCCCGCGAGGCGGATGCAGATGAGGTCGCGGCACTGTTTACTGAAAGCGGTTATTCGCGTCTTCCGGTCTACGAAAAGACAATCGACAACATCATCGGTGTCATTCACGAAAAGGATTTTTACGCGGCGCGCTACCGCGGCGTAACGGATATCCGCAAGTGCATCTCCCGGATTTATTACACCGCACCGTCAGCACATATCGATGATCTGCTTCGCAAGCTGCAGGTCGAGAAACTGCACATGGCCGTCGTTGTCGACGAATATGGCGGCACCGAAGGAATCGTCACAATGGAAGATATCATCGAAGAACTGGTCGGTGAAATCTGGGACGAACACGATCTGGTCGTGCAGGAAATTACACGGCAGTCCGACGGCAGTTATCTGATCAATACCAACGCGGATCTGTCCGATCTCTTTGATCTGTTCTCGATCCGCTCTGATGAAGAAATTCCGACCGTCTCCGGATGGGTCGTAGACAATCTGGAACACATCCCGAAAGTCGGGGATACCTTTGAGGCCGAGGGCCTGGAAGTAACCGTAACCAAAACCGCCCGCCGGAGGGCGCTGGAAGTCCGGGTCACCAAACTTCCCGAAATTGAAGAAGACGACAGCTGAGTACTCAGCTGTCGTCTTCTTTTTCTGCCTGAAGTGAGGATTCATCTGCACGCCAGCGCCGCCTGCGCACTTCCGATCAGGTTACTGTTTTCCACTTCACAGAACCGATAATATCTGCCCTGCTCCAGCCCGATAATCTGGTGCGCATAGTAAATAATCCGTTCACGCAGCGCGTGGAATTTCTGCCAGGTAGATCCTTCCACCACAATTGTGGCCGGCTCCCTGCGCTTCTTCCCGGAGTCACAGTGTTCCATGACAGCCGCAAGGTGACAGACCACCAGATAAGCCGCGCGGTCGATCAACTGATCTGCCACCGCCATAACAGCCTCCTTCTGCTCCGCAGTTACGCAGAGTCCGTTCAGATCATTTCTGTACGGATCCTCTGTCAGCAGGCTGATCTCAGAGGTCCGGATGCCGCCCGCTTCACGAAGCCGCGCACAGAATGCGCTGTCAAAAGCGTTCTCACTGCTCTTCTCTGCATTTCCTGTTCCTGCATCCATCTCGCATGCTTCCAAAAGTGCATAATAAACATTATCCCCAAAGTAGGCACCGGAAATCTTCTTCTCGAGCCACGCATCTCCCGGGAGTGCGGAATTTTCGTCGAGCCGCAGATCAAACGACTTCATCTCAAGCTTCTTGAATTTTGCCGACTCGATATTAATCAGCATATCATAGGACGCGGACGACGCTTTCCTGATCTTTTCGGCCTGTTCCATATAGCAGCTGTTAATTCCTGTACCAAGGATCAGACCAATCACCGAGTCATGTGCTTCCTCCGGCAGGCTGCTGCAGCCTCCGAAAAACGTGGCAACGGTGTCATTGAGCACACAGAATTGCAGCGGCTTTCGCCCGCGGCGGATCAGTTCTTCGTTCATCGAAGCGCCAATCAGCGCTCCCTCTGCTCCCTCTATCTCCACATCTTTGCTGAAAGCAATGATCTTACCGTCATGATTTTCCTGAATCTCGGCAGGATAAGAAAAGCAGAAGCCGCACAGTTCTGTTTCATCAGAAAGTACCTTCTCAACTGTATCCACAAGTTCTGAAAACAGCTGTGCAGCGGTAATCGCACCTTCTCTGCCGGGCATTTTGCGCTTCACAATGTCCAGAACCTCGAGACCGGCCTCTGTGAACCGGACCGATGCGGCACGCAGATTGGTTCCGCCGGCATCGATTACCAGAATTGGCTTTGCATACGGTTCCGCGTTTCCCGCTCCCAGATAAGTCGGAATCATCGGGAGAGATGACGCTGCGCCGGCCAGTCCGGCATCCATTTCATTCATAAAGTTTCTGATCTCTACTCTCATATATGCCGCTCTCTTTCCATTATTCTATACGCATGGTGATGTTTTTCAGGCACTTCCTGTTCCGCTTCTGCAGGCAGACACACCGGAACAATCCGCCCGGTTTACAGTCCTTGATAAAATGCCACTGCCCCGTTGAGTTCTTCTTTCGTCGGATGTCCCTTGCTCGTTCCGCCGACCAGCTTGAACGGACCGAACGTATTGTAGCCGCGGCAGCCGTACTCGCCGAGTACCTTCCAGCCGCACTGTTCCGCCAGCTTCCGGATACCTGCTGTATGGCTGTTCAGCTTCATAGCAGATGTGTACAGGAAGAAGACCTCCTTGCCTTTCGGAATCTTTTCTTCCACATACTTCATGATCGGCTTTCCAAAATTGCCCGCATAGATACCGGAGGCAATCCCGATCCGGTCATATTCTGCAAGATCAAGACCCTTTGCATCAGAGACTTCACAGATTTCCACATCCGCGTCAGCCTGCGCAATCGCCTCTGCCAGTTTCTTCGTGTTGCCGTGGTGACTGGAGAAATATATAAGCATTGTTTTCATCTGTTTTTATTTCCTTTCCTGAATGATTATGAATCCAGTATAACACAGCAGCCAAAAAAATACGCGGAACCTTTCGGCTCCGCGTATATTTATTTTCAGGACGCTTTCAGCAATTCATTATTTATTCTTGAATTCCTTCGGATCTTTGCTTCTTGCAAGGAAATGCTCCATTGCATACTTCTGATCTTCTGTTGCGAAGCACTGTGCGAAGCAGTTGCCTTCGAACTTCAGAGCAGAGTTCAGATCTGTCTGATATCCAACATTGACAGCTTCCTTCACGAGTGAAACTGCGATCGGCGCCTGTGCAGCGATCTCGTTTGCAAGCTTCATAGCCTCATCCATAAGGCTCTCGATCGGATATACATAGTTTACGAGACCCATGTCAAGGGCATCCTGTGCAGAGTAGTTGGCACGTGCGGTGTAGAGGATCTCTTTTGCCTTGCCGAGGCCGACAAAACGTGCAAGTCTCTGTGTGCCGCCGCATCCCGGAGTAATGCCGAGGCCTACTTCCGGCTGACCAAATGTTGCGTTCTCAGAGCAGATACGGATATCGCAGGACATAGCGAGCTCTACGCCGCCGCCCAGGCAGAATCCGTTGATTGCTGCGATAACCGGACGCTTGAAGTTTTCAATCATCCAGCAGACACGGTTGGAATTGTTTCCGAACTGCTTGCCTTCTTCGACAGTCAGCTTGGACATCTCGGAGATATCTGCGCCTGCTACGAAGGACTGAACCTCTTTGCCCTTCTTGTTGATGACAGAAGAACCTGTCAGAACGACACAGTAAACATCTTCCATTGCAGCAACCTGGCAGAATGCCTCTTCCAGCTGTGAATACATATCTGTGGAGAGCGCGTTCATAGCCTTCATATGCTCAATCTTGACAACCGCTACATGATCCTTTTTCTCAACTACTACATCTGTCATTGCCATTTTTGTTTCTCCTTTTACAGCATTAAAAAGTTACAAACTTATTCCAGTCCCATCGGCTCATCACGGAAGATACGTGCGTCCATAAGCTTGACGCTGCCATCCTCCTGGTACTCGATCTTCGGCATGAACTCCATCTGATCCAGGACATCCTTCTGAAGGTCGATGCCCGGTGCGATCTCGATCAGGGTTACGCCGTCTTTGCGCAGTTCGAAGACTGCACGCTCTGTGACGTAGAGAACCGGCTGATTTACGGAGTTTGCATAGTCGCCGGAGAAGGTGATCTGCTCAACCTTGTTGACGAATTTCTTCTTGCCGCCTTCCTGATCGATGACGAGCTTGCCGTCTTCGCAGTGGATCTTCAGGCCCTTTGCTGTGAAGGTACCGCAGTAAACAACCTTCTTCGCATTCTGGGTGATATCGATGAATCCGCCTGCACCTGCAAGACGTGTGCCGAACTTGGAGACGTTCAGGTCGCCGTTAGGAGCGGTCTCTGCAAGGCCGAGGAATGCAACATCAAGGCCGCCGCCCTGATAGAAGTCAAACTGTACATTGTGCGGGATGATGCACATGGAGTTTGCAGCGCCGCCGAACTGGGTTCCGCCGTACGGAACACCTGCGATGGAGCCTGCCTCTACCGTCAGGGTCATCTTGTTGGAGATGCCTTCTTCTGCAGCGACGTTTGCAATCTTCTCCGGTGCGCCGGTTCCGAGGTTGACGATCGCGTCATTCGGAAGTTCCATAGCAGCACGGCGTGCAAGAACCTTCTTTGCATCAAGCGGAATCGGCGGGATTGCATCTACCGGAATACGATATTCGCCGGAAAGTGCGCCGTCGTACGGTGTGCCGATGCACTGCAGGTTGTCTTCTTCAGAACCTACAACAACAGCGTCAACATAGATGCCCGGGATTACGACGAGTCTCGGATCCAGTGTTCCAGCCTCGACGATCTTCTCAGCCTGAACGATAACCTTACCGCCGGAGTTCTTTGCTGCCTGGCACATTGCTGTGACATCAAGCGGTCCGATCTCACGGTGAACGGTGCAGTTGCCGAGTGTGTCAACATAGGATGCACGTACGAATACAACGTCGATCGGCATAGCCTTGTAGAGCAGGAGCTCCTTGCCGCCGATGTTGATCAGCTCAACGATATCTTCCTTTGTGAAGTCGTTCAGCTTACCGCCTTCGTTACGCGGATCTACGAATGTATTCAGACCAACGTGTGTAATGGTTCCGACCTTATGTGCAGCGATATCTCTGTACATGTGTGTAACAACACCCTGCGGGATGTTGTAAGCTTCGATTTTGTTAGCCAGCGCGAGGTCGCCGAGCTTCGGAGCACGATCCCAGTGACCGCCGATAACTCTCTTGACCAGACCTTCGTGACCATAGTGGTCGCCGCCGGTACCGTCGCGGTGTCCCTGGCCTGCTGCGAAGAACAGTGTCAGATCTCTCGGATGACCTGTCTCCAGGAATCTCTTCTCAAGTGCTTTTGAGAGCGCTTCCGGGCATGCACAGCTGACGAAACCACCAGTCGCGATGGTAACGCCGTCATCGACCATCATAGCCGCTTCTTCTGCGCTGATAATATTTACTTTTTTCATTGGACTCTTATACCTCCATTTCAGAACAACCGGTTGCTAATAAAATAGTGTCTGCCGGAAATGCTCAGATCCGGCACACAGATGACAGTCCCGGCGGGTGTCTGCCCCGCCCGGCTGTATTGGATCCATCCGCATCCTTCCGGATGCAGATTAACCAATCAGCTGATCAATCGCATCCTGCACCCCGTCCAGCGAGGTGCAGATGATGCGCTGATCTGCATTGATCTCTTCATAGAGATACGGACACTGTGTGCAGCCCCGGATGATCAGAAGAACATCGTAATGTTTTCCTTCCGCGGCAATCTCGAATACCGCCGCATCCTTTGTCTCTTCCTTAACCCTGCGGTAAGCCGCCCCGCGGTCATAGCGCGGGTTGCATCCCCCGCAGAATTTCACTGCACACTGTTTCATATGTAATATGTTCCTGTATTACTTACCCTCGATGTGAGCAATATGCTTTGCGAAATCTTTCTTCGCTTCCAGATTGCCCTGACGTGCGATCATGATACGCTGTGCCTGCGGTGAACCTGCGCCGTGCATGGACTCCGGCAGATAGCCGACTGCTGCAGTACCCATGGTGATGTTCTCGATCAGGCGCAGAATACGCATTCTGTCTTCTGTCGGTACGGAAGCAACGCCCTTGAGGTATTTCTCAATGTACGGCTGCAGTTCCGGATTTCTGTAGTCTGCCTCGGACGGCTGTGTAACCATCAGGCCGCCTGCCAGATCCTGTGCGAGACGTGCAATGTCATACGGGAATCTGGTG
>JAFUCM010000061.1 GCA_017459675.1 Eubacterium sp. | reverse complement strand
TCCGAAGATTCAGACTAATAACCACATGGGTATTTCAGAATTTTAGCACAATATAAAGAATTTTTCCACGTGATTTTTTCATGATATTGTTTTACAAATGTACATCCTGTACATTGACAAATTTATTACAAATGTGTTACTATCTGTATGAATTAAAGTTATCAAGTAAGGAGGCGTTCCTTTTGAAAGCGAAATTATTTGCAGCAACTTTATCCGCTTCCCTGCTTCTGGGACAGGCAGTTCCGGCAGGTGCGGTAACAATAAATGAACTCGAACAGCAGCGCAATGCGACTTCCGCAAGTCTTACGAAAGTCGAAAATGAGATCAACACACTGGAGACAAAGAAAGAGAAGATTCTCGGCGAGATCGATGACCTCGATGCAAATCTGGTAACAACCATCACGGCGATTGATACGCTGGACGGCCAGATCGATCAGAAAGAAAAAGACATTGCTGAGACCAGCAAGAATCTGGACGCAGCCATTGAAAAAGAGAATACGTCTTATGCGGCAATGAAAAAGCGGATCCAGTATATCTACGAGACCGGCGGCAATGCAGGCTGGGCAATGCTCCTCTTCTCCGGCGAGGATATCACCAAGCTGCTGAACAAGAGTGAATTCACCCAGAACATGTATAAATACGACCGCGAGTGTCTGGAAGAATATGCTTCGATCGTAGAAGATGTCAAAAACCTGAAAGAACAGGAAATCACTGAAAAAGCTGAATTTGAAACCATCAAGTCGGAACAGGAGAACGAGAAAACACATCTCGAAGAACTCCTGAAAGAAGCAAAGGAAACTTCTTCCGATTATGATACGAAGATTGCCAAGGCTTACGAAACCGCAGCCAACTATAAAAACGTGCTTGCTGATCAGAATCAGGCAATCGCCGTTATGGTAGAGATGCAGCGGCAGGCTGAGGCCGCGGCAGCAGCGGCGGCAGCTGAAGAAGCTGCACAGCAGGAAGCTGCAGCAGCATACGCAGCCCAGCAGCAGGAACAGCAGGATTATGATGCCGGATCCTATGACGGCGGTGAATCAGCCGGCTATGACAACAGCGGAGATTACAGCTACGATTCTGATGGATCTGATTATTCAGGCGGTTCCTCCGGTTCTGCTTCCTCAGGCGGCTCCTCGGGTTCTGCTTCCTCAGGCGGCTCCTCTTCCGGCGGTTCCGGAAACGGACAGGCAATCGTCGACTATGCGATGCAGTATGTCGGCAACCCGTACGTCTACGGCGGAAACAGCCTGACCAATGGTACCGACTGCTCTGGATTTGTTAATCAGGTTTACGGTGCACTCGGCTACAATGTTGCAAGATCTTCCAGTGAGCTTCGCAATGAAGGAAAAGAAGTATCTTATGCAGATGCACAGCCCGGCGACATTGTCTGCTACTCCGGTCACGTCGGCATCTACATGGGCGACGGCCAGATTGTACACGCATCTGACCCGACACGCGGAATCATCAGCGGAACCGATGCATCCTATCATGAGATCCTTTCCGTCCGCCGTGTCGTAGATTGAATATTCAGCAACTCCGAGCTGCCGCAGCAAGCGGCAGCTCATTTTTTATTTTCCTTTTTTTTCTGCATTATACATGCTATGATACTTCAAGAACGCTCCGGCGTTTTTCATACTTAGAACAATGCGTGCAGGAATCGAGAGGTATCCCTGCTTCTAGTTGTATTATATAAACAGATTCAGGAGAGAATAATCATGAGCCAGAAAAAAACCACTTTCACGGAACGCGCCAGATGGGATGGATTTTTTGCACTTGACCGTATGCGCGGTGGCACCGTAAGACGCAAGCTGGAACAGGACCGTTACGCCTGGAAGCACGGAACTTCATTTGCCGAGACTGAACAGCGGATCCGTGATCTGATCCGTCATGCTGTTGCAACAACAGATTATTACCGTGATTATGACCCGGAAATCCCTCTTACCGATCTGCCGGTTGTTAATAAAGATACCTTCCGGAATCATTATGACGCCTTTCGTTCCGTTCAGTATCTGCATGCCAGTGACAACAGAATCATGTCAACCAGCGGCTCCACAGGCACGCCGCTTGCCATGGTGCAGGATCACCACAAAGCACTGTGCAATACCGCAGACAGTATTTTTCTCGGAACTCTCGGCCGCTATCATATCGGCGAGAAGATGGCATTCATCCGCGTATGGGTCAATAATGTCCGCAAAGGGAAAGTCCAGCTGATGATGGAAAACAGCATTATGATGGACAGTTCCTCGCTCTCTGATGAGTCCATTGCAAAGATGCTCGACATCCTGAAAAAGCAGAAAGTCAAATGTCTGATCGGCTACTCTTCCGCCCTGGGCGAGATCAGCGAATATATCCGACGGAGCGGAACAGACATGAGCGGTTTTTCCGTCCACGCAATTCTGCCGATTTCCGAAGCAATGCCGGATCCGATCCGCGCACAGCTCGCAGAACAATTCCAGTGTCCGGTCCAGGCCTGGTATTCCAACGAAGAAAACGGCATCATGGGAATCCAGAGCGCCGACAGCACGGCCTATTACATTAACTCCGAGAGTTACCACTATGAAATTCTTAAAATGGACAGCAATGAACCTGCGGAAGACGGAGAACTCGGACGGATTGTCATCACGGATCTGACAAATTATGCATTTCCGATCATCCGCTATGACAACGGTGACACAGCGATCGCACACCGCAAAGTCAGAGGCGACCGCTACAAACTCTATCTGACGGAGCTGTACGGCCGCCGCAGTGATATGCTCTACGACACCGCCGGCAATGCCGTCACACCCTATGTCATCACGAACAATCTCTGGGATGTCCCGGGCGTGAAGCAATACCAGTTTGTTCAGTACTCCGCAAAGAAATATGAACTGCGCCTGAACGGCGATCCTGAAAAAATGGATGTGAACGATATTCTGGGACGCATCCAGCCGGCCTTTGGCGCGGACGCCGAGATCAGGATCAAGTATGTGGATGAAATCCCTGTGCTGGCCTCCGGCAAGCGGAAATATATTGAAAACCTGATGCCGGGATATGACAGTAAAACCGCGGCACGGTGACTGTAATAAGAAAGGATTCTGCCAAGTAATGCAGATGAACAAGAAACCCTCAGGATCCAAAAAACAGATTACATCAAACACCATTTACACCATTGCCGGCGCACTGGTTCTGAACGGCGTACTTCAGCTATTCGTATATCCGCGTCTGAACGCGCGGATGGGATCTGCTGAAATCGGTGTTGTTCTGTATATTATGGCCTTTGTCAACATTCTCGGTCCTTCGATCGGACAGGCCATGAACAACAGCCGTCTGGTGCTCCGCCGGGATCTGGATGTAACAAACGGCGATTACAATCTGTCGATCTTCCTGTTCGGAATTGCCGGCATGATCGTTTCACTGGTCATGATGCACGGCTCGCTCGTACAGAGTCAGAGCAGTACCCATATGGGCCTGATTGTCCTGTCAGTTCTCTCAGGACTTCTGATTCTGGCAACGGTCTACCGCTATTACGGCGATGTCGAATACCGCCTGACACTGAATTACAGGAATTATTTTAAATATTACCTGATCTGCAGCGTCGGCTATCTGGGCGGCTATCTGCTTTACCTGGCCACCGGAAACTGGTTTCTGATCTTTCTGACCGGGGAATGTGCCGCACTTGTCTATGTCACCGCAGGCGGCCATATTTTCCGTCCGCTGCTGAACCGCTCTGCGCTCTTTCCGACAGTGCTGCAGCGCGGTGCGATCCTGACACTTTCTTATTTTGTCACAAATCTGACGTTAAATATGGATCGTCTGTATCTGAACAATACGCTCGGCAGTGAGTCAGTCACAATCTACTATGTCGTCTCGCTGATCGGTAAGACGCTGGTGCTCTTTGTCGCCCCCATCAATACGATCATTATTTCCTATATGACAAAATCGAAACAAAAAACCGGCCGCAGCCAGTTTGTCAGACTGGCCGGTGCCGGTATTGCTGTGAGTCTTGTATTCTGGGTTCTCTGTCAGATCGGAACACCGATCTTCATCCGTCTGTTCTATCCGGATCTTGCTGCTGCATCCGGACCGCTGGTCACGGTTGTCAACCTGACACAGATTCTTGCGATGCTCTCTGCGTATCTGTTCATTATCGTACTCACCTTTACCAGTGAGCGCTGGCAGCTCGGTCTGCAGATCGCACATCTGTGCATCCTGCTGATCCTGATCTCAATCCTGACGCCCCGCGGAGGTCTGTACGGATTTTCCGTCGCTGTGCTGATCGCAAACTGCATCCGTATCGGCGCGGTTCTGGTACTGGGGCTGGTGAAAGCGAAAGAATGATCGGGGACTTCAAGCACCGCAGAGGCCGGGACACTTCTCATCTGCGTTGAAAATGCTTTTGAAAAGGGGTTGTCGCAAATGACAACCCCTTCTTCTTTAAATCAGAGCCACTGCATCGGCTTCTGACCTACACGCCAGTAATACTCACTTCCGCTGGTATACGTTCTGCCGCCGACTTTCTTGCGCGTCACAACATAGACGTAGTATTTCTTACCGCTCTTGAATTTTTTCTTCTTGAACTTCTTAATCGTCGTGGATCTCTTACTTCCGCCCTTGATGGCTTTTACTTTCTTATAGCCCTTCTTTGCAGAGGCAGAGACGTAAATATCATAACCGGTCGCACCGGACACCGGTGCCCATGTGACCTGCAGCTTTCCGCCTTTGATTCTGGAACTCTTCACTTCCGGAGAAGTGAACAGATATGCTTTGTCAGAAGGCTGCCCCCAATATGTTTTCCCGTTGACCGTCGTATAGGCCTGCACGACAACGGTATAAATCATATTGTTTCTGACTTTCGTCAGGGTCGCTCCCGGCTCTTTGGGATTATATTTTATCGTCTCCGTCTTAACGACTTTGTTCTTGCTGTTCCGGAAGGTAAGCTTGTAGCCGGTAGCACTCTCGACACGCTTCCATCCCACATCTGAATGCAGCGCGAAACGCCACCATCTCTTCTGATTTACCTTCGTAACCTTTGTCGGCAGTGTGACACCGTTATTAATCGAACCGAGCGTGGAAGTATACTGCTTCGAATATCCCTGCCAGACATATTCCACTTTAATATATTTCCTGCTGCCTGCTTCTGCCGGAACCGTGTAACTGGTTGCATTTGCATCCAGTGTTGCGATCTGCTTTGTCGAATGATAGTCTTCGCCCGCATGGACAATGTATTTAACGACTTCATAATTCTGCGGTTTTGTCCACTTAATCGGAATCCCGGTTTTCTGAACATCTGTCTGCTCAATTCCGTAGGCATGTACCTTGACAGACATTCCGAGTATGCATAAAAATGCAACGCAGAGTAAAAGTAACAGCCTGAAATACACCTGCCTCGTTCTGTTCATACTGTTTTCTCCTTTCTCAAACAGGCCCGATCAGAGAAACAACATGTCCTGCACAGGAAACGTACTAATTAAACAAAGAGATCACAATTACCAGTCATTATACGTTTCAGCGATACGTCGTATAGATATATCCGCCATCATAATTTGTCTTACTGCTCTTCTTCTTTCCGTAAACAGCCTGTACCTTGAAGTAGTAGTTTTGATACTTTTTCAGCTTCTTCCCTTTTACTTTCGATACAACATAAGAACTCTTACTCTTCTTTACTGTAGCGATTTTCTTATAACCTTTGTTTGCTTTCGTTGAGCCGTAAACAATATATTTTGTCGCTCCGGATACCTTTTTCCAGCTGACCTTTATTTTATTTCCATTTACAAGCTTCAGTTTTTTCATCTTCGGCTGCGGATAGTATTTTATTGTCGACGCCGGTCCATATACCTTTGTACTGCTATCGACAGCTTTCGAATATGCCTTTAATTCAATTGTATAAATTGTGTTCGGTTTTGCTTTCCGTGAAATATCATAACTGTATAAATAAGACACATCTCCGGAATCTACGACTGATCCCTTCTTATTTTTTAACAGCCAGACATATCCATCCACATCCTGGTTTGTATTCCACTTAAACCGGACCGCATTGGAACTTGCATCATCTGCATCAATTACAAAGCCACCTACTGCCGCAAGTCTTGTTGGTGCGTTACGCAATGCAGCGTAAACCGAATCACTGCGCGTAGTATACTTTCCATGAAAAGTATAATTACATTCTACTCTCACATAGTATTCTTTTCCGGCAGCAAGACCTGTAATCCTGTATGATGTCGTGTTTCCGGATACTGTGGTTTTATATGTGTAATCAGTATCAGAATTGCCAACATATATTTTATAATTATCCACTATATAGTCGCTTCCCCAACTCAGGATCGGATTGTCCCACCGGATCGAAATTGCTTTGTCTTCAACACCCTGCTGGTAAATGGTTGCCGCACTTGCTGTCAATGCCGTCCCAAACAGCAGAACCGCAAATACCCCCAGTACCAGCCAGAGCTTTCTGAATCCATTGCGTTCTTCTCTGATCTTCATCTTATTCCTCCTCATCACACATTTTCATTATTGTCGACATGCTGCACCCATATCACTAACCGGATTCACACTTCCGGTTTTCCGTTTAAATTCAAATCTGACTCACACCTTTGCGATCTTCATGTTTAAGGTGTCTTTCGCCGCAAAGCTGAAGAAGATATAAACAGTTTCACCCTTTTTCATTTTGATCTTGGTATTTCTGGTCTTGCGTGTCCATTCCGCTTTATTGGAACCATATTTCTTGTTCTTGATTCCGAGCCACATGGAATAGGTACTTCCGCCCCAGGTTTTCACTTTCTGCTTAATCAGTGTCTTTGCACTCTTATTCTTCGGAACCTGCAGGATCACATAGCCGTCTTTTGTACCTTTTTTCTTCTTCAGATCAGAAAAAATGAACTTGTAGCTTCCCTTTTTTGGCGCTGTAAACTTCAGATATCCCATTCCCTTTGCAGGCATTTTTACAATGGTTTCACCAGGCTCAACTGCCTTTGCTTTTTTCTTCGCTGTGGAAGTTTTCTGGGTAAATTTCTGCTTCTTCAGCGTAATGGTCGGAATTGTCTCCTCCTCCGCTGTGTTATCCGCTGCAGCGGTTTCTTCTGCCGCTGTGTCCTCTGCCAGAGCCGGCACAGCAGATCCGGTCAGCATCACTCCCACCAGCAGCATCAGCATCATCTGTCTGAATCTTTTTCTCATCTTCATACCTTCCTTATCATTGTATCTTGTTTACTGGTTTTCTGTTGATTCCAGATGCTGTCATTTGCAAATGTCACTCTTTGACGTATACGAAATAAGTACTGTTCTGATGTTTACACCGCCCGCTCGATTCTGAGCTTCACGGTATCTCCCTTATTGAAATTGAAATAAAGATATACGGTCTGGCCTGCTTCCAGCGCAATCTTTCCGATCCGCTTTTTCAGTCGCCAGCCTACCTGATTTCCAAACTGAACCTCTCTCGTCGCAACCCACAGGGCATTGGTCGTGCCGCCGCTGGTCTCGAGTGGCGCCTGTCCGATCCGCAGCGCATTGCCCGCATCTGCAGTCATCACATAAAAATATCCATTTGAAAACGGGCGTATTTTTTTTGTTTTGACTTTACCCTTTTTCGTCGTAAACGCTACTTTTTGTTTCTTCGATTTTAATCCCGAAAGTGTAAAGGCATAAGTTCCGTCTTTCGCCGCTGTATATTTCAGATACCCCCTGCCCTTTTTGGGGATTTTCACAGTTGTCAGACCTTCTCTGACCGACAGGGCTTTTGCATCAGCTTTGGCGCGTACCCGCGTGAAAGGCTGGTACCTCAGCTTCCGCACCGCTGCACCTGCCGGAACAGCCAGTATGCCGAACAGCAGCACCGTGACAATCATAAGTAAAAGCAGTTTTCTGATTTGTTTCCTCATATTTCTGTCCTCACTGTTTACCTTCTGACCGGCTAAGATCATTTATT
This sequence comes from Eubacterium sp., assembly GCA_017459675.1. Classification (GTDB taxonomy): domain Bacteria; phylum Bacillota; class Clostridia; order Lachnospirales; family Lachnospiraceae; genus CADBRN01. The sequence goes on along the minus strand of JAFUCM010000061.1, from coordinate 4,520 downwards.
CCTCACTGTTTATTTTCTGACCAGTTTAGATCATCTATAAATACATGATAGCATGCACTTTACGTTTTCTCAATGATCCTGTTTAACACTTTCCCGGAATTCTGGTTACTTTTCTGTATTTCCGGATCAGATCATGCCCAGATGCCGCATGCCGAATACCACGAATTTAAACCCTGCATACAGGATCACCAGCGCAGCCGCAGACAGCAGAATCCGCTTCTGCTTTTTCGAAAGAATTTCCGCCAGTAACTGCAGCAGAAACAGGCAGAGCACGCCGAAACACGCAATCATGATCAGGGCCGGACGAAGCGTCAGGGCCCGCTCCGGATGGAGATAAATCAGTGCCGCATTAGAAATGACACCTGCGAGAAATACCAGTGAAAACATCCAGGTCTTCCACCCGTTCGAAAAAATCAGATAGAAATTGATCACCATATTGCAGATCACCCAGACGCCGACGACGGTGCCGAGGTAGGGCTGGATATTGATGAAATTCGTATTGCTCACTTCATTTTCAAACAGCAGCGTCGTATGTGGAAACCAGCCTGCGTAAAGCGGGGTCAGTACCCCGGTGGCCAGTGCCAGAAATGCCGGAATTGCGCCGAGAATCCGGTAGAACCGCTCTCTGTTCAGTTTCCAGACAGCCGCAGCCGTCAACAGGGCAAGCACCGCAAAGGGCTTCGCCTCATTCACCAGCAGAAACTGCACGGTATTTTCGAATGCATAATAGAGTTGGTCGAGCATATCTTTCTACCTCACACGAAGAGCAGGAAATCGAACCAGGAACAGACTGCCAGAATCATCACTGCATTGCGGGCGATCCGCCAGGTTCTGCTGCCGACATACAGCCGCTTTGTACTCTGTGTGCCCTCCGCAGTCTCCGCATATGTTTTGTTATAGATCACATCCAGCATCCGGAACATCAGAATAATAAACGACAGGTACATCACCAGTGCCGTCCGGTAGCCGGAGGCATACAGCGAGGCAGAAAGGCCCATGATCATGCGTGTACAGACTGCGCCGAAGAACAGGGCTGCGCAGAACAGCGATGCGAAGCTTCTGCCGTAAACAAGATACAGATTGATCATCATATTGCAGATGTACCAGATTACAATTCCAAAGGAAACATAGAGAATCGGATTCCGGAAATTGCTCAGGCTGATGTTGGTCTGAAAATCGAGATTGACCGTATGAAACTGTCCCGGAAAATACGTGACGCCGATGCGGAAACCGAACGAAATCAGCACCGGAAGAATTGCCAGGAAGCGGTAGAACCGGTCTTTGTGTGTCTTCCACACGGCTGCTGCCACCAGGCAGGCCAGAACCGTCAGGGTCATGGACGCACCGATAAATGTATGCTGCATTGTGTGATTAAAAGCAAGCAGAAGCTTGTCGATCAGCCCCAGCGACGGATGATTCGGGAAATAAGCCGCCGTCTCTGACATGACACGTTTCGTATTGGCCGGCCATGTCGCCGCCCGGAACAGCTGGGTCAGCGAAATCATCGTAAACAGAAGCAGCGGGAAGTTAATCTTCCTGTGAACCACTTTGTTCAGGAAAATCAGAATCATCAGCCCCGCTATCAGTGCAGAGATCTGCTCGTGTCCCGTTCCCACATAGAGCAGCACACCAAAAAACAGCCAGAACGCCAGATTGTGTTCCTCGCCGTCATACATTTTGCGGATTCCGATGGCTGCAAGCATCGCAACACTTGCCGGCACAATATAGACAACAGAGGTTGTAAGCCAGCCGGTCTCCGACATAATTGCAAAGGGAAACAATACTGTGACACAGCATGCCAGTGTGTTGTTCCAGACCGGCTGCAGACGCCGGATCGGAAACACCCGCGACAATCCGAACGCAAAACAGACATAGGAAAATGCCAGCGCCGGCCGCCAGAAAAATCCGCCTGCAAAATCAATCAGGAAGACGCAGTACACACTGTACAGATAACGACAAAAAAGCGCACGGCCGGTTCCGTAGGCGGCTTTCATCGCCCCCCACGTATCCCTGCTGAGCGCACGTTTCACAGATACAGCGTCATCACTGAAATTATGCTGCATAAAAAGATGCCCGACCAGCATCAGTGCAAAAAATATCAGAAACGGAAGGTAATCCAGTATCACGAACTTTCCGCGTTTTGATTGATTGTCAGCCATTTGGCGCCTCTTTCATGTTGGTTATGCCATATGCAGTGTCTGATCTGCACATCCTGTGCAATATTCAGTCACGCTTCAGGAACTTGTCCGTCTCCACGACCTCGTTGTGCCCGTCATTCTGATACCAGATACAGATACGGTAATCAACACCTGCTTCCAGTTTCGTGTCTTTTACCTTCGCCACAAAGTTCCCCCGTTTGAAGGAGACACCGCCGTTATCCACATCCGGATTCTTACCGTCCTCTACGTATGCTGTTTTCAGCTGCAGATAGGACGCATTCGTCTCATTGCGCAGCAGAACCTTTGTGTTGAACACGCGGATATCTTCTCCGTAAATGCCGGCCCACCCTTCAATCGTATAATATTCTGGTCCGGCGCCGGTCTGTGTCAGTCCGAACTTTCCGGATGTCTTCAGAGTATCCCGCTTTGCCTTTGTAATCTCATACATGATATCGTTGTTGATCTTAGTCTCTGCCGGCAGCGTAACCTCTCTTGCTGCCTGTGCATTGTAAAACAGCACAAAACATGCGCCGGCTGCCAGCAGGATCCCCAGAATCATCATGATAATAACTGCCGGTTTTTTAATCGCTTTATCGCCCATATTTTTTTACCTGTTCTGCGATGTATTCCCGCATCGTCTCCGGCGAGGTATTCCAGTGAACACACCACCTGACAATCTCATCCATTGCCTGTTCCACATGCCAGTGCGGCTTCCAGCCGAATGTATTTTTGAGAAGCGAACAGTCCAGCTTCAGAAAATTTGCCTCGTGCGGGCCGCCGTCATGTTTGCTGATCCAATGCATTTCGGACCCGGTAATCTCCTGCCAGGTACTGCAGAAAAGATCCGCGATCCCGCCGGTCGTCCGGCAGTCCATTTCATCCGGTCCGACATTGTAGCTTCCGGCCAGTTCCGGATGTTCCAGCTGTGCGGATGCCACCATCAGATAAGCCATGACAGGCTCAAGTACATGCTGGTACGGCCTTGTGGAATATGGATTGCGCAGGACAATGGCTTCCTTTGCCTGTGCAGCCCGGATGCAGTCCGGAATAATCCGGTCCTTTGCAAAGTCACCGCCGCCGATGACATTGCCGGCACGCATCGTCGAGACAGCCACCTGACGGCTGCCGTTTCCGCCGGCAGCGCTCTGCTGCGAGACTGCCTCTGCAGAGAAAAATGCATTTTTATAGCTGTCCGTCACCAGCTCGGAACAAGACTTGGAATTCGAGTACGGATCATAACCGTTCAGTTCTTCATTTTCACGGTAACCCCAGTTCCACTCCCGGTTCTTGTATACCTTGTCGGTCGTCACATTTACAACGGAGCGGACGCTGTCTGTCAGGCGGACTGCTTCCATCACGTTGACCGTTCCCATCACGTTGATCGCATAGGTCTCAACCGGACTGTCATAAGAGCTGCGCACAATCGGCTGTGCCGCCATATGGATGACGACCTCCGGCCGCACCTCTGCAAACACCTGTTTCAGATGTTCCAGATCACGCACATCCCCTTTCACATGATTGATACAGTCTGCATAGCCGCAAAGCGCAAACAGACTCGGATCCGTCGGCGGATCCAGCGCATAGCCTGTCACCGTGGCACCTGCCTGCAGCAGCGCCTCACACATCCATGTTCCCTTAAAACCCGTGTGGCCGGTCACCAGCACACGTTTCCCTTTTAACTGTTCCAGCATAATCTGCCATCGCCTTCCATTTTATTCTTGTTGATCCTTGCGCAGCGCCAGCATTTCCCGCACACCTTCTGCAAATGATACCAGCGGCTTCCAGCCGGTATCCTCCGTGAGCTCGGCAATGTCGGCCTGCAAATGCATGGGCTGTGCCGGTCCGTACGGTTTCTTCCCGAAATCCGGCCGGTAATCCCTGTTAACCATTTCTGTCAGCTCATCCACATAACTCTTAAGCCGCCGTCCGTCACCACTGCCAAGCACATAGATTTTGCCGGCGACCCCGCGGCGTCCCGTCTCCAGAAAAGCACGGCCCGCATCAGATTCATACAGATAATCCCAGGTCTGCTCACATCCGGACAGCTCCATCGGCTCATCCTGCAGCGCGTGCTGCACCAGCTGGCTGATCAGCGTATTCGGCTTATCATGCACGCCGTATATGCTCAGCACGCGCACCCAGATGTGCTCCAAACCCTTCTGCTCGCATGCGATCCTCGAGAGGCTGCCTGCTGCCAGCTTTGCAATCCCGTATGGCGTTACAGGACGCGCCGCTGTGTCAGCGGTCAGAATCTCATTTGTCACGCCATATTCTGCCTGCGAACCGGCACCAATAAAACGTTTGCATCCCAGCCGCTCAGCCAGATCAACCGCATCCAGCGTATACTGAATATTGTCGGCC
>JAFUCM010000060.1 GCA_017459675.1 Eubacterium sp. | reverse complement strand
GGCCGGTTCTGTTCAAAGAAGAAAACATCTAAGCTTTCAGGGGGTCTTCCGAAGTGAGATGGCGGCTTTCTGGTGATAAGAAGTCATTCTGAATTATTTCAACAGCTTCTTGTGAATCTTCTGGTATTTCTTCTTGGAAATCTCCTTAATCAGAACGTCGTATTCATCTGCAAAGACGCCGGTTCCGCTTCCGTTGATAAAGAAATACCCGCCCTGCAGACCGGCGTTTATCTTTTTCGCTGCTGCCATTTTCTTGATCTGATCCAGATCTTTCTTGTATTTTTTGATCAGTCCGGCAAACCGCTTCTCTGTCTTCCGGTATGCTTTGCGAAATTTCTTGTTATTCATTATTTTTTTATAGATCTTCGGATAATGCTTCTTCGCGTAATAGATGTAATGAAGAATATAATATTTGAACTCCGCATATGCCAGCCGGTCGTTCGCGCCTGCATTGATAAAATTCTGCCAGGTATTCATTTCCAGTGGAAAGTTCTTATAATAATCGAACAAACAGATGGTATTATTCATGCCCCAGCTATACGCGCTGAATTCATTCAGCAATCCATAAACGCCCTTCGTATTCGAAGAGAGATACGGCGTCGGATTTGCCACATAAGTATTGTATCGCATGGTGCGGCAGCGCTTCGGAATGGACTTTGCCATTTTCTTTGTGTAGTAAATCTTTGTATAAGGAACGATGATTTTCTTCTTGTTGCCAAGGTAAATTGCCTCTGACTTGTAAGAACCTGCATGAGAAAATGTATAGTCATGCGTCATTTCATGCACAGCGGTATTAAGGTTGTCTGTGATTCGCCTCGAACCATACAGCCATGTCATATAATCGGAGGCCTTCTTGTCCGGATGCAACAGATAAGCCCCGTCCGTGTCATAAGTTCTTGCCAGACTCATGACATTGCTTTTTGTAACCGCGGCGTCAAGCGGGAGTACCGTTTCCGCCCGGACGTCAGTATGGGCAAGAGATACCAGAAGGCAAATAATCAGAATCCATGATGCAACGCTTCTTCTGTGATTTGTGATTTTCAGCATACTTGTTTCTCCAGGTTTTCCGTAAATACAAATGCGTCTGTCTCCGTTCTAATAGCTATTCTATACATATTTTATCTGAATCTGCAGGTCGTTACAAGGAATTTGATGGTTCTGCAGTCTTTGCGCTGCAGGACAGCTTTGGCACGGCATGCAATGTAACCGGAGACGGCGCCCTGACACTGATTCTGACGGGCTATGCACAGAAACACGGATTGGGAGAAGCGGCCTGATGTATAGTGGTTTGACGAATAGCGGCCTGACGCACCGCCCATAGCGGGCGCCTGAGCTACAGCATCTTTCCCGGGTAATAGTTATGCCGGCGAATCATTTTCTGACTCGCCGGCATTTTCTGTGCCATGAAAGCGCTGTTCAGTTGTGCCGCGGTTCGTTATTAAGTCACCGGATCCACTGATAGCATGTTACTTTTCCGCTGTCGATCCAGACCGTCAGCTGATGTTTTCCTTTTTTATACGTGAGCACTGTTCTGGTGTCTGGTTTCACGGTATTCGTAAGTTTCCATTTCTTCTTCTTCAGCGTTGATTTGGCTTTTTTGCCGCTCTGCCCGATATAAACACCGTACAGCATCAGCTTCTTGTTGTAGCTATTCTGAAGAATATCCGCTTTTTTGGTGTTCTTGTTAAAACGAAGAAACAGGGAATTGTCCGGGAAAACATAGAGATTTCCCTGTGACAGCGGATCATTGTTTGTGAAGGTGGCAAATTGTGATTTCTTTACCAGCTTTGTATAGTTTTTGTTCAGCAGCTTGGACAGTTCTGTCCGTTTTCCGACTTTGACTTTGCAGGTCAGAGAAAAACCGTACCCGGTCTTGCATTTAATCGTGGCCTTTCCGGCTTTTTTTGCAGTGACGACGCCTTTCTTGTTGACGGTTGCAACCTTTTTGTTGGAGGATGACCAGCCGCCGGAAGCCGCTGCCATGTTTCCGATGTACATGGTCAGCGTTTCTTTGTCGCCGGGATACATGGTGAGGGTTTCTTTGTCAAGATAGATGGCGGTCCCGGTACCGGCCTGGACCTCATCTGCATTCGCTGCCGGGAAAATGCCGGCTGCCATGATCATGATCAGAATGGCTGCGATGATTCTTGTGATGCGAAATTGCTTATGTTGTTTCATGTGAGTCCTCCTTTTTCGAACTTCCGCAGAGTGACACGCATACATGCTGCTATATTTATTATAAACGAAATTTGATAAATATAAATATATAAACGGGAATTGCGAACTTTGGATGGAAACTATGATCTATTGACAGGATAGAAAATGGTAATCTATTATTGTGAAGAGACCATAAATAAGAGAAGGGAACCACGGGGAATGGATAATTACAAAAAGATCATTGAGACATGTGCAGCGCAGGAAGATAAATATGTGTTTGAAAGTTTTACACGGAAGGATGCCATGGAACTTGGCAGGCTGATTGCCGAAAATGCCCGCAGGACTTACGGAACCGGCATTGCTGTCGGCGTGGCAGTGAATGGGCTCAAGGTTTTTCAGTATGTCGATGAAGGTGCGACCATTCACAATGCCGAGTGGCTCGACCGGAAGATTGCAACTGTTACACAGTTTCATAAATCTTCGCTGCGTGTCTGGGCAGAGTTCGAGGATGCAGGAATCACACTGGAAGGCGAACGGTTAAATCCTTATCAGTTCGCACTCTGCGGCGGCGGATTTCCACTTACAGTCCGCGGCGCAGGCGTGATCGGTGTGATTGCAGCGTCCGGTCTGCCGCATCTTGACGACCACCAGGTCCTGATCGACACGCTTGAGGAATTCATCCGTTAACGGTGCCTGTCATCATTAAATTTTTATAAACAAATTAATTCGTCTTTACAAATATATCGCGGATGAGGTATGATTATTACATGGTTCGTGTACGTTGAGAATGTGAAGGCGGGGAGTGGTCATGACGATATCAGAGAAGATTTTTCTGTTGCTTGAAGAGAAGGGGATGAGCCAGAAGGAATTTTCTGAGCGAACCGGCATTGCGCAAAGCAGTATCAGCGACTGGAAGCGCAAGAAGACGAACCCGGTAGCTGAAAAAATACTTATTATCTGCGAGCAGCTGGATGTTTCGCCATATGAACTTCTGTCCGGTACAGATGGTGAAGGAAAGCGCAGCAACCCTTCAGATACATTAGTTATTCGGAAAGATTCTGATCTTGGGCGTCTGGTGGTGGATTATCTTGCGATGGATCCGACAATGCAGGGGCGGCTGCAGGGTTACATGCAGGCACTGAAAGAGATCAAGGAAGAAAGCGCCGGCATTAAGAATCATATTTGAGTATATTTTTTGGATTTCCAATTCGGCACCTCAGATCGTGTATGGAGGTGCCGAATAAAACAGCTTACTATTCGTATAAACGTGATAATCCGTACAAATGGCAAAAACTGACCGTTGACGTGTGATATACCGTGATATATTCTAATAAGAAAAAGGGGGTTATCACGCTATGAATAATGATACGGTATATATAACGAAACCATTTATGTCCGGCCGGAGCCAGGCAATCAGAATACCGAAGGAGTTTCGTATGAGCGACGCAGAAGTTGTAATCAATCGTATTGGGGAGTCATTAATTATTACGCCGAAAGAAGCGCTGGCAACTGCTTTTTACAGCGGAATCAATATGCTTCCGGACGATTTTCTTTCTTCAGGAAGGCCGGAAGAAATAACGAACAGCAGGGAGACCTTGTAGATGTATATGCTGGATACGAATATTTTGATATTCTGCATGCGTCACCCGGATACAAAGTGTGCTGCAAAAGTAGCTGCGCATCTCGGGGAAGATATATGTATTTCCGTAATAACGTATGCGGAACTGGAGTACGGCATACAAAACAGCAGTAAGCAGGAACAGAGCCGTCAGGCAGTGAATCGTATACTTGCCGGAATTCGTATTGTTGATTTTGATATGCGGGCTGCGTTTCATTTTGGTGCAATCCTTGCAGAATTAAAGAAAAAAGGAAAGTACAGCAACAATCAGGATCGGGATAAGATGATTGGTGCACATGCCAGATCTCGAAATTATACACTTGTGACAGACAGCACAAAAGATTTTGCTGATATAGATGGTTTGCTGATTGAGAACTGGCGGGAAGCCGGCGATTTACAAGCGCCAGTCCGTAACGATGATCATTGACAAAACAGGAGATGGTAACTTATCATTTTACTGATTATGAAATGATCAGTCAGTTGTGATTTACGGAGGTTTGTCTGATGATTGCAGGAATGACTTATTATCAGATTTGTTGCTATTTCCTCATTTATTCGTTCCTCGGATGGGTAATTGAGGTGATGTATCATGCGGTTACCCTGGGAAAGGTGGTCAACCGCGGATTCTTGAACGGGCCGGTCTGTCCGGTATATGGATTCGGGATGCTGGGGATTCTGGCACTGGGAAATGTACTGGCAAGCGGAGACGTGGCAGATATGCCGGCATACCTGATATTTCTGTTCGGCATTGCGGTAGCGACGGTGATCGAACTGATCGCGGGCTGGGCGCTGGATGTGCTGTTTCACGCGAGATGGTGGGATTATTCGAATGAACCATTCAACTTTCGCGGTTATATCTGCCTGAAATTCAGCCTGATCTGGGGGCTGGGCATTGTTTTTATCATCAGAATTCTGCATCCGGTGCTCGCGAATGCGCACGCATTCAGTATTCCTGCGAAATACAGCTGGCCGCTGGTTCTGATCCTGTATCTTGTTTATCTGGTTGATCTGATTGTGACCGTCCTGATTGTCCGGAACTTCAACAGAGAGATTGCGGAACTCGACGAACTGCAGAAAAAGCTGCGGATTGTCAGTGATCGCCTGAGTGAAAAGATCGGAACAGATACGGTAAAGGCTGCACAGCACATCCAGGAAGGACAGGTGCAGGCAGCGCTTGCCAAAGCAGAACTGCGCGACATGGCTGAAGAACGTAAAGCAGAACTGTCAGCTGCACGCAGCCGTCAGATGGAGGCGGAACGTCAAAAACTTGAAGAGACGAAGCAGAAATGGGCAGAAGAGCGCCGGAAGCTGGAAGAGCAGAAACAGCGGCTGGAGGCGCAGCGCCAGAAGCTGGCGGCACGTCTGTCCGGCGGCAGGCTGTTTGGCGCAGGGCGTCTGCTGCGCGCTTTCCCGACTTATAAGAATCTGAAGCACGGAGAGATTGTTGAGAGGTTGAAAGAACAGATGAATAAGCCTTCGAAGGGGCAATAAAACAATAGAGGCGGGCTATTGCATTTGCAGTGGCCCGCCGTCGTTTTGTATAACAAAAGTAAAAATGTCTGAATTTCAGATTAGCCGTTGTCATTTAAGACGCTTTGCAGCGTGACCATCATGGCGTCCAGGTCGATCGGCTTTGCAATATGCGCCTGCATTCCGGCGGCCAGTGCGGCCTCCTCGTCTTCCCGGAAGGCATTTGCGGTCATTGCGATCACCGGGATCAGGGCTTTTGCCGGATCGTCCAGCAGGCGGATGGCTTTTGTCGCCTCATATCCGTCCATCACAGGCATCTGGATATCCATCAGGATCAGATCGTAGTATCCGGCTTCGGCGTTTTCTAACATTTCCACGGCAATTTTTCCGTTCTCCGCGGTCTCCACGATGAAGCCTTTCTGCTTCAGAATTTCTTTCGCTATCTCCATATTGATGAGATTGTCTTCTACCAGCAAAACGCGTTTTCCGGAGAAATCCATGGCCAGTTCATTCGGTTTTGATGCGGGGGCGGACTTCTTAATATCTTCTTCTGATGCCGGCCGCAGCTTCAGCCGGATGATCATTTCTGTTCCGGTGCCGGGAGCCGTCAGTACCTCAATGGTACCGCCGAGCAGATCGACGATGCTCTTGGTGATGGCCAGTCCCAGACCGGTTCCTTCAATGCCGCTGACGGTGGAAGTCCGTTCGCGTTCAAAGGCATTGAACATTTTCTCGGCAAATTCCTTAGACATTCCGATCCCGCTGTCCTGAATACGGATTTCATAGGAACTGTAGCCGTCCTCACCGGTGCCGGCCTCCCACACCGAAGCGGTGATCGTTCCGCCTTCCGGTGTGAATTTATAGGCGTTGCTGATGATATTCAGAAGCACCCGGTTCAGATTTTTCTGATCGCACCACACGTATCGGTTCCGGATCTGTCCGGTATGGACCTGGAAATCGATGTTTTTTTGTTTCATCTGTTCGGAGAAGAGATCATACATTCCGTCAAATACCGCGCAGAGATCCGTCGGGACAAATTCCAGTTCCAGCTTTCCGGTTTCGATCCGGCTCATTTCAAGAATGTCATTGATCAGTTCCAGCAGATGTTTACTGGAACCCTTGATCTTTTCCAGATAAGTGTGAATCGTTTCCGCAGAATCTTCCTGTAGCGCCAGATTCGTGTATCCGAGAATCGCATTCATCGGTGTCCGGATATCGTGGGACATATTGAACAGGAACTGGCTCTTGGCCAGAGAACTTTCCACCGCCCGGATCTTTTCCCGCTCTGCTGCGTCGTGTTTCCTGCGCACCACACTCTGAACATACAGCATGACGCTCAGTCCCACAAAAATAATGATGAGCAGAAGTGCGCCGCCGGCGGTCAGATCCGTTTTCATTTCCTGCACAGTGCTGCCGGCCATCAGACGTTTGGCCAGCCACATAATGGCAGAATACAAAAGCAGAGCGAACAGGACAATGCCGGAGGCAGACAATCCACTGTATTCGGTCAGGGAACTCTTATGGATGGTTCTCCAGTAAAAGACGAAGCCCAGAAGGCACCAAAGTGAAAGCAGCAGAAAGGCTTCGCTTCCCATGGCTTCCATGGCTGTAAGCCGGGGAATCAGCTGTACCACCGCAAACAGGACGGATATGCCTGCGCCCATAAGACCCGTAATCATGATTCGGCGGTTGTTTTCGGTTCTGGCGATTTTGTAAGCCGCAGCGGATGTATATCCGAATCCGACAATGGCACCGAATGAGGTCAGATCGACAAACCAGTTCAGTGTATTTCTGCCAAGCAGAGACAGAATAATGGATAAGATCATAATGAACAGGATGCTGTAGGTCGTTTTGGAGAACTTCTCCGAGAGGATTCTGTCTTCTGCCATGGTTGAAAGAACTCGTGTTGTTGCCCGGTAGCCGCCGATGATTCCTGTGAGAATCGATGAAACGGCGGTGATAGTCATGATAACAAGCCCCGGTGTTCCCAGAATTGCCCTGGCGGAATAAAAGGTCGGCACGGAGGCGACGCCCTCCTGCGAATCAAGCGTCAGAAAATACGCCTGCCAGGACGCGAATCCGTCCGGCCGCGCGGCAATACTGACCAGGGCCATGGAGATATAGGCGAAGGCGGCCGCTGCGATGGCGATCACGAGGACAGGCCTGGTTTTTCTGATTTCAAAGTTGAAGTGTGCCGTATCAAAGGCGGTTACTTCGAAACCAACAAAAGCCCACGGAGCCAGGATGATCAGACTGAACACTGCGTAACCGGGATGCAGATTTCGGGCACCGAAATCTGCCGCTGCGCCGCCGGCCAGTGCACGGGGCAGACATGTGACGGCGATTATGACAATGCCCAGCAGGAGGATTACTGAAAGAATTGTATGAAGCTTCTGAAGAAAAGGCTTGGCGGCAACGAAGACGATGCCGACGCCGGCCAGCACCAGTACCGAAGCAGCAGCTTCGCCGACATAAATATGATTTCCGGCAATGGTGTAGCGGGGGCTTCCCTGCAATGCATCATCCATCAGGATGCGGATCACGAAGAACAGAGCAGTCCCGTTCAGAAATACGATTGTCAGGTAAGACAGACACAGAAACCAGGAACTGATAAAGGCGTGGTCTCTTCCAAAAGCTTCCTTCGTATACGAATATACGCCGCCTGTGATCGATGTCCGTCCCATAAGATAAGAGAAATTGTTTCCGATGAGCAGCATAATGCCCATGCCGATCAGCATGGAAATGACCGTTCCTGCCGGTCCGGCCACAGGAAGGAAAGTGGTTCCGGGCATAGCAAATACGCCCCAGCCGACCATGCAGCCGAAGGCAATTGCCCAGACATCTGTTCTGCTTAAATACCGGTCAAGAGCGGCTGTTTCATTTGTGTTATACATAATCGTTCCTAACGTACAGAAATAGATTCTAATATTAGTGATAAGTATAGCATAGATTTAGGTTCAATGACCTAATAGTGTGATGCTTACGAGCATTCTTTTTTATTGACTGGTTTCTTAAACGGGAGTATTATGTATACTATAGAAATAGACATAATATTAGCAGTGCGTTTTGGTATGCAATGGAAGGAGATTCTCGTGAAGCGAAAACAATTACAGGATATGAATTTATTGGATGATTTTTTGTTCAATGCATTAATCAGTAATGCGGAATTTGGAGAAACTTTTGCGCGGTACCTTCTGGAAACGATTCTCGGAAGACCGTTGAAAAGGATTACAATCCAGACGCAGCGGCCTGTTTATCCGACGTTTCCGGAGGAACATGGCATTCGTGTAGATGCATATATTGAGGAAGATCACGGGGAAGCGTCCGGTGACATTATTTATGATCTGGAACCGGATACGGGTGCTGCAGAGAAGGCATTTTTGCCCAGAAGAGCGCGCTATTACCATGTGATGAATGACTCAAAACTGCTGAAATCAGGTGATTCCTATGAGAAATTACTGCAGGCATATGTCATCTTTATTATGCCGTACGACCCGTTTGATAAGGGACGGATGGTATACACAATCCAGAACACATGTAAAGAAGAACCGACATTGCCTTATGACGACGGAGCAGTTACAATATTCTTGTACACAAGAGGAAAACGACTGACAGAATCGCCTGCGCTGGAAAAACTCCTGAATTATATGGAGCATACGATGCAGCAAAATGCAGTAGATGAGAATCTGCGGCAGATCCAGCAAATGGTCGATTCTGTTAAAAACAGCAGGGAGGCCAGGCGGGCAGATATGAAATTTCATGAATGGGTAGAACGCGAGCGTAAAGAGGCACGAAGAGAAGGTCTTGAAGAAGGCCGTGAAGAAGGCCGTGCGGAAGGCCGTGATGAAGAACGTCGAAATACTGAGCGGGAACGCCTGCGTGCTGAAGCAGCAGAGGAAGAAAACCGCCGGCTTAAGGCGCAGCTGGAAAAACTTGGAAATACGAACGAGTAAGCTCACTTATATTTAGCATGTATGAAAAATTGTTCAGTATTGTAATTGGATATTTTTTCGGCTGTTTTATGACGGCGGAAATCGTGGCCCGCAAGTATGCCGGCAAACCGGCATCTGAAATCGGATATACCGGCAATCCGGGCATGGCCAATATCATGGCGGCGCTGGGCTTTGTCCCGGGTATTCTGACGCTGGCCGGTGATCTCGGGAAATGCATTCTGGCTGCAGCGGTTTCGTACGGGTTGTTTCACCGTGCCGGATGGATCGTGGTGCTGTATGCCGGATTTGGCTGTACGCTGGGACATGATTTTCCCATCTGGCGGCGGTTCCGCGGCGGCAAGGGTGTCGCCACGACGTCCATGGCCATTGTCCTGTACGCCTTCTGGGCTGGTCTGACGGCCAACATTGCAGGTATGCTGGTCGTATTTGTTACAAAATATCTGTGCATCGGCGGGCCGGTGATTCCGCTGGTTTTCGCGGGTGTTATGCTGGTGCAGGGGAATCGCGAAGCGGCTGTCATTGGCGGGATTCTCACGATCCTGTCAGTGTACGCGCACAGCGGCGCCATGCGCGGGATCCGCAGCGGCAGAACGAAGAAGATTGATGTACTGAGGAAACTTGGCAGGAAATGGCTGGTTCTTCCGGTTGTCGTGATTGTAACAGCTGTTTCGGTCTGCATGACGTATTTCTCGGATTATTACCGGGCTTCTGCATCGGTTCAGCAGGCACTTGCGGAGCAGCCGGATGTCGTGGCGGAACTGATTCCGGAAGGGCTGTTTCTGGACGGGCCCGGCAGCGAAACTGCGCTGATCTTTTATCCGGGCGCCAAAGTGGAATACACTGCATATGCACCACTTCTGCAGAAACTGGCGGCAGACGGTGTCGACTGTTTTCTGGTGAAGATGCCGGTGAATTTCGCGCTTTTCGGGAAGAACCGGGCATCCCGTATCATGGAAAAGTATTCTTATGCACGCTGGTATCTGGGCGGTCACTCGCTCGGCGGCGCCGTGGCCGCAATGTATGCGGCGGATCATGAACTGGAAGGTCTGGTTTTGCTGGCGGCTTATCCGACAGAGCCGGTTGATGAAATGGTTCTGGAGATCTATGGAAGTGAGGATGGTGTTCTCAACAGGGAAAGACGTTCTGCCGGAGATGCATTGCTGTCCCGGGACAGCCGTGTGGAGATGATTGAAGGCGGGAACCACGCACAGTTTGGTGATTATGGCTTGCAGAAGGGCGACGGGCAGGCCGGGATTTCCCGGGAAGAACAGCAGGAAATCACCGCCAGGCTGATTGAGGAGATGGTTTCGCCTTAGACAAGTATATGAGCAGCAGGTGTAATCCGGATAAGGTTCTGACTGTCACGGATTACGAAAAAATTTCAATAAACAGGAGGATATCGACACAATGAAAACAATCATTCTGAATGGAAGTCCCAGAAAAAACTGGAACACGGCGCAGCTTCTGAAAGAAGCAAAGAAGGGTGCGGAATCTGCCGGTGCGGAGGTGGAATACATCGACCTGTATGACCTGAACTATAACGGCTGCCGTTCCTGCCTCGCCTGTAAGAGATCCGGCATCGCGGAGCCGTGTAAATGCTACTGGAAGGATGATCTTTCACCGGTGCTGGAGAAGATCTGGCAGGCAGACCGCCTGATCACAGGATCACCGATTTACTATGGTCAGCCGACGGGCGGTTTTCGCTCTTTCCTGGAACGGATTACATTCCCGGCGATGTCTTATAACGATTACACCAGCGTGTTCAAGGGACATGTCGATGTGGATGTTTTCCTGACAATGAATGCGACCCTAGAGGGATATCAGCAGATGTATGAGAAGAAGATGGAGGAGTACTTCGGACCGTTCGGCTTCCTGAACGGCAAAGTGCGGCTGATCCCCGTCTGTGATACCCTGCAGGTAAAGGACTACTCGAAATACGAGATGAAGAGCTTCTCTGAGGAGCATAAGAAAGCCGTGCACGCGGCGGAATTCCCGGCGGCGCTGGAGATGGCATATAAGATTGGAGCCGGGGAATAATAGAGAATTGTAATTTCGTAAAGATATAACTGGTAAAGAAAAGATATAACTGGTAAAGATATAAATCAGGAATAGAGGTTCATCAGATCGTCCGGAAAGCGGTCTGATGAACTTTTTTAATGGAAAAGCGTTGTTTAATTAAACATAGATAAAACATAATGCAAACTATAGGATGATAATAAGGAGGTAATATTAAACAAATTTAAGGCAAGATATTTGTGATTGTTTAACGAAAATATCGTTAAAATCCCTGAAATATCGCTTCTGGATTGACAAGACTATCAAAGAACTATAAGATATAAACAAACAAAAACATAGTTAAATTGTTTAAATAAACAACGAGGTGCAGGGCATGGGGAAATACCTGGAGGTAAAAGATATTTCAAAGACATTCTACGGCGTTTATGCGCTGAAGGATATCAGCTTTGGAATTGAAAAAGGAGCCGTTCACGCAATTATGGGTGAAAATGGCGCCGGAAAAAGTACATTGATGAAGATCCTCGGCGGCAATTACAGTGCCGATACGGGGGCAATCTACATCAACGGGGAGAAACAGAAGATTAATAACGTGTTCGACGCGGCCAGATGCGGCATCAGCGTTATTTATCAGGAGTTTAATCTGCTTCCGGATCTGACAGTGGCTGAAAATATATTTATTTCCAACTATCCGGCCCGTACGTTTCTGGGGGTCATTGATAAGCGGAAACGTTCTGCAGACGCGAAGAAACTTCTGGACATGCTGAATATCGATGTACATCCGGATGAGCTGGTCAAAAACCTCTCTGTCTCGCAAAAGCAGATGGTTGAGATTGCCAAGGCGCTGTCCCGTGATTCGGAAATCATTATCATGGATGAGCCGACGGCTCCTTTGAATCACACAGAGGTTGAAAAGCTCGAGGAAATCGTGGCAATGCTGAAGGAACAGGGAAAAACCATCCTGTATATTTCACACCGCCTCAAAGAGATCTTCGATATGTGTGACACGGTCACAGTGCTTCGAAACGGCAGATATGTAGATACGGTTCCTGTCAGCTCTGTGACAGAAAATGACCTGATCCGCATGATGGTAGGCCATGAGATCGAGGATGAAAGCAACCGGAAGACTTTCGTGCAGGATAAGGTTGTTCTGGAAGTGCAGAATCTTACAGTCAAGGGCGCCTTCGAGAATGTGAGCTTTCAGCTGCATGCCGGAGAGATTCTGTGTCTTGCGGGCTTTGTCGGATGCGGACGTGAGGAAGTGGCGGACACGATCTATGGCCTGATCAAACCTGACAGCGGAAAGATCCTGCTGGAAGGTAAAGAAGTGAAGATCCGGACACCGCTGGATGCAGTGAAGAACGGCATCAACTATATCACAGATGACCGAAAGGATGCCGGTATCTTCCCGCTGATGTCTGTGCGGCAGAATACAACGATGATGAGCATCCGCAATCTGAAGAAAAAAGCCGGTTTCTATCTGGATCCGAAAGAAGAAATGAAAGATCTGGAGAAGATGACAAATTATATGTCCATCAAGTATGACAACGAGGGACAGAAGATTTCTTATCTTTCAGGCGGAAATCAGCAGAAGGTGCTGCTCGGGCGCGATCTGCTGCTGGATACGAAGGTGTTTATTATGCGGGAGCCGACCCGCGGCATCGATGTCGGCGCGAAGGAAGAAATTTACAAACTGCTGTATCAGCTGGCAAGCGAAGGCATGGGCATTCTGGCGATTTTCTCGGATATGAACGAGCTGATTAAAGTCAGTGACCGCGTCATCGCGATCTGGGACGGCAGGATGAGTGGTGAAATATCCAGAGAAGAATTTACCAAAGAGCAGATTCTGTCGATGTCTGCAGGCGTGAAGACCGAAGCACAGGAGGAGGGAGCGGCATCATGAGAAAACTCAAAATCAGTTTTAATACCCTCAGCCTGATCGTCGTGGTCGTAATTCTTTTCGTGATCTTCACGATCCTGCAGCCGAACATGGCCACAATCTTCAATATCCGGAATATTCTGGTACAGGTTTCGCTCACGGCCATTGCCGCCGCCGGCATGACATTTGCATTTACGGCAGGTGTGTTTGATATGTCAATCGGCTCCATTCTTGCACTGGTCAGCGTGTTTATGGCAAAGATCGCATCGACGCAGGGATTATTTCCGGCGATTATTATCTGCGTGATCATCGGCATTGTTGTCGGTATTTTAAATGGCCTGATCGTTACCAAGCTGCATATCCAGGCATTTGCGGCAACACTGGTATCCATGATTATCATCCGCGGTATGGCAGTTCTGATGTCCTCGGGCGCAGATATCCCGCTGTACGGAATGAATTCAGTGAAATTTATTTCTTCAGGAACCATCGCAGGGATTCCGTTCCCGATCATTCTCATGGTGATCGTGTATGCGATCTGCTATTTCATTTATTACAAGACAGCATTTGGCATGAAGGTGCGCAGCGTCGGTTCCAATGAATCTGCGGCGCATACTTCGGGCATCAAAGTTGACCGGATTGTGATCGCGGCGTTTGTTATGACGGCATTGACGGCAGTTATTTCCAGCTTTATGAAGACGGCGCAGGTTATGTTCGGAAAGGCATCAATCGGTGAAGATTTCTCGCTGGAAGTCATGACAACCGTTGTACTTGGCGGCACGGCAATCAGCGGCGGCTCCGGTAATCTGACCGGATCCCTGATCGCCTCCATCCTGATTGCGGTCATTAAAAATGGTCTGAACCTTTTGAATGTAAATACGTATTATCAGCAGCTTGTGATCGGTATCGTATTTATCCTGGCACTGATCCTGAACGGTATCCGGGAAATGCGCGCGCAGTCAAAGCTGAAGGAAGGAATCGGTGCGGCATGATGAAAGGGAAAAAAATCAATCTCGGCGGACATCTGATCATCGTTATTCTGATTGCGTTCTGGGTCGTTATGATGTTTGCCAGTCCGACATTCAGAAGCCTGAGCAACATAGAGAGTATCCTGCGTGAAGCATCCATTACAGGCATCGCGGCAATCGGCATGACATTTGTCATCATAATGGGCGATTTTGATCTTTCGATCGGCTCCATGCTGGCAATGGTCGGAATCATGTCGGCTTCACTTTTGAACCATACGGGCAGCTCTGCACTGGCGGTCATTTTTGCCATTGCCATGGCGACGGTCTGTGGTCTGCTTAACGGTGTTGTAATTGCCTACTGCAATCTCCCGGCGTTCATTATGACACTCGGAACCTATTATATTTTCAGAGCATATGCATATATCTTCAATAAGGCGATCGGCATCCCGATTTCCAACAAGGAATTTATCAGCATTGCAAATAATAATATCGGCGTACTTCCGATTCCCTTTATTCTGCTGATCATTGTTGGTGTGGCAGCGGCCATCCTCCTGAACCGGACTGTGTACGGACGCGAAGTTGTTGCACTGGGCAATTCGATTCTTGCAAGCCGTGTCAGCGGAATTAACACAAAACGTGTGAAGATGATTGCTTTCGGGATCCTGGGATTCTGTACAGGCATTTCTGCTGTACTGACAACCGGACGCCAGACGCTGGCTTCTCCGGATGTCGCAAAGAACTTCCATTTCGATGCGATTACGATGGTAGTCCTGGGCGGAACGAAGATGTCAGGCGGCGAAGGCAGTATTACGAACACGATGTTTGCGGCCGTTCTGTATGCGCTGATTACCAACCTGCTGAATCAGTTCCATGTGGATGCGCAGTGGCAGCGAATTGTTATGGGCACGATTCTGCTTGTTGCATTCTCATTTGATTTCTTCAGTGATCTGATTGCGAAACACAGAACGAAGCAGCAGATCCGGAAGATGGAGGCTTCAGCCTGATAAATAGGTGATTCCGCGGGAGACCCGCCCGCGTATCATACAGGCATCTGCCTGTGTTGAAACTGTAGTTGATTGTGAGATTCTCAAGAAAAGGAGAGGAAAGTATGAAGAAGAGAGTCGTAGCATTAGCATTGGCTGCAATGATGGCAATGTCCATGGCAGCATGTGGTTCCAGTGGAGCGGATACTGCAAAATCCGAGGCAGCGCCTGCGGCAGCATCCAGTGCGGCATCTGAAGCTGCAGAGGCAGCGTCAAGCGCAGCATCTGAGGCGGCAGAGGCAGCATCATCCGTGGCAGAAGAAGCAGTGGAAGCAGCAGACGAAGCGACAGCAGGTTCTTCCGCAGCAGCATCCGGCGATAGCAAGGGTGTCATCGCATTTTCCGCATATAACATGGCATGGGAGTATTATGTAACACTTTCTGCAGGTGTCAGGGATGCGGCAGAAGCAGCAGGATATGAGTACATCGAGATGGATCAGCAGAGTGATCAGGGTATCATGATTCAGCAGTGTACAGACCTTCTGAATCAGAACATCGCCTGCCTGGTAATTGCACCGTGCCAGCCGGACGCAATTACACAGATTCGTGAACTTGCAAACTCCAAGGGTATTCCGCTGATCTGCGCAGACCTCGGTCCGCAGGAGTCACCGGATCTCTATGATGCACTGGTTGGTTCTGACAACTATGACGGCGGTGTCAAGGCTGCAAACTATGTGGCTGAAGCACTGAAAGATGTCGAAGGCTCCAAGAAAGCCGGCATGATCACGGTTGACGTAGCAAACACAAATATTTCCAGAACAAATGCGTTCCGTGACACAATCGAGCCGCTCGGATGGACAGTTGTTTCTGAGCTGAATGGAAAGTCCGAGCCGGAAGTTGCTTATTCCGATGCACAGCAGATGCTGACAGCGAATCCGGATATCGAAGTAATCTACTGCAGCAATGACCCGATGGCAATCGCAGCTGCACAGGCAGTTTCCGATGCGGGCCTGACACCAGGCAAAGACGTTTATGTCGTCGGTTTCGATGGACAGACCAACATCTTTGATCCGATTGACAACGGCGAGATTCTTGCAACTGTATGGCAGGATCCGTATGGAATGGGCAAGATTTCCGTTGAGACATTCCTTAAGATCCGTGACGGCGAAGAACTGGAGTATGATCTTCCGGAAGAAAAGCGTATCTATTCTGACCTGGTTATCATTGACAAAGATAATTCAGCTGAATACAGACCGTAATCGATCAACTGTGGGAAGGGGCATCTGTTTCGACAGATGCCCCTTTTTACACAAAAGAGCCGGACAAATGCGTGATCAGAGATTGCGATTGACTTTATGAAAATGGTGAATGGTATGAGTTGGAAGCTTGGGACATGTATGTGGGGGATGCCGGATAAAGGTATGCCGGGTGCAGTTAAGGCGGCGGAGCTTGGATTTGAAGGGATTTCCATGGACGTCAGCCTGTTTGAATGTGAAGATACAGGGGAACGGGAGGACCGGTTCGCACAGTGGGAGCAGGTTAAAGAGATTCATCAGATTGTGTGTCCGAGCGTCTCGGTAGAAATTCTGAATGAATATGGCCTTACAAAACCTGCATCGTCTGAGGCGGGAAGGTTTGCGCTGGAAGCATCCTTCAGGGGAATTGAAACAGCGGAAAAGATGGGTGTACACGTTATGCAGCTCCCCAGCTTTAACGATGGTGCAATTGTAACGGAGGAGAATTTTCGCTGGACATGTGAGAATTTGAAAATTCTCTGCCGCGAGGCGGAAGGCACGGGCGTTAATATCGCAAGTGAAAATAATCTGGATCTTACGATGAGCCTTCGTATGATTGAGGAAATAGGATCGGATCGTTTCGGCATCTTGTTTGACACACAGAATTATTATTTGAATGGCGTTGAAAATACACCGGATCTGTTCCGGAAGATTGCACCGTATGTATATCAGATTCATGTAAAAGACGGTGTAAACGGAACGGTCAGCAATGCGCTGATCGGTGCGGGAGAATCCGGTTTTGAGGAGACAGCGGCTGCAATCAGGGAGGCCTATCGCGGTGAATGGATCCTGATTGAGACTTATTATGACAGGCCGCCGTTTGATAAAGAGAACGAAATTTATTCATTTGTAAAAAAAGATATGGAGACATGCAGAAAGGCGTTTCCGCGGCTGAACGGATAATTGATCAATTGATCACAAGGAGGAGAAAATATGTTAGCAGCAGTATTTAAGGGAAATGGTGTTTTATCAGTCGAAGAAGTTCCGATGCCGGAAATTAAAAATGACACGGATGTTCTGATCAAAGTTCGTGCAGCCAGTATCTGCGGAAGTGATCTGCATATTTTGAAGGTTCCGCCGGCACAGTATGGTGCGCCCGGAACAATCATGGGACACGAATTCTATGGCGAGGTGGCAGAAATCGGATCCGGCGTCACACAGTTTGAAGTCGGTGATTATGTGGTCGTTGATAACATTTTGAAATGTCACACCTGCATCGACTGCAAGACGGGACATGACAACCTGTGTCAGAATGCAAAAATTTACGGCCAGACGCTGGACGGCGGCTTTGCCCAGTATTCTGTCATTCCGGAGGCGCAGCTGTTCCATATGCCAAAGGAAGTCCCCTCCTATTATGCTGCACAGACAGAGCCGCTTTCTTGCGTTATGAACGGCATGAGCAAGATTCCGGCGACTCCGGATAAAAAGGTGCTGGTTTACGGTGCGGGTCCGATTGGTCTGATTTATACACGTGTACTGAAACTTTATGGCATTAAACATCTTGCTGTTGCCGAGATGGCGCCGCTCCGCCGTGAATATGCTGAGAAATGCGGTGCGGAATTTACAGTAGATCCTTCGAAAGAAGATCTGAAGCAGGTTCTGCAGGAGCGCTGGGGCGGCGGCTGTGATATCGCAATTGACGCAGTCGGTGTCGGATCGATCTTTGGTGAAGCTGTTGAATTGCTGAACGGCGGCGGAACCATGCTGATCGTCGGTCAAAATGCAAATGCCGTATCCAATGTGAAGCCTGCAACCATCGTCCGCAATGAACTGACGGTAAAAGGTATGTACTGTGCACACAACACGTTCCCGACCGCAATCAAGCTGCTGCAGAATGAAGAACTCGGGCTGGAAAAATTTGTAACAAACAAAGTGGAATTGAAAGATATTCTGGCAGGAATCGAGGCACTCCGTAAGCAGGAGGCCTGCCGTGTCATTGTTTATCCGAACGGTATTTGCTGAAGAACTGAAAAAACGTTACGATCTTGTTATATTCTTCGGCCGGCTTGTCTTTCAGGAGTTATTCCTGTTATACTTATTGACAAATAAATAGATTATGCAGGTGTAATTTTAGTATGAAAGCAACTGTTCGAAAAATAGCAGAACAATATCAGGTTTCTCCGGCTACGGTGTCGCTGGTACTGAATGATAAGCCCGGTGTGCGGCCGGCGACCAGAGAGCGGATTGCCAGGGCACTCATTCAGAACGGCTATCAGATCAAGAAAAAGGATCAGAAACGTAAGATCCAGTATATCTGTTACCAGAGTTCCAGCTGGTTTGCCGAGCGGCCGGACGGGTTTTATACCTATGTGACTGAAGGTCTGGACCGGGGGTGTAAGCGGTACAATGCCGCACTCAGTCTGACGTACGCAAACAGCGGAAATCTGCAGAAGCTGATCAGCCTCGCCGTGACAGAAGGAAGTGACGGGATTATCTTTCTGGGTACTGAGTACAGTCATGAGGCGATCCCGGAATTTCTGGATTTTGAGATTCCGATCGTGGTTGTGGATAACCCGATCTTTGAGTCGCGGATCAACAGTATCTATCCGGATGACTATGTCGGGATCGACGAAACCGTCAAGTATTTGAAACAGCTGGGACATAAAGATATCGGTTTTATTACGATCGAGGGAACGTTCGGAGAGCTGTTCAACCGCGAGCAGATCTGGCGGCGCGTGATATTGCACAATGGTCTGCAGGTTAACGAGGAACATGTACTGCATCTGGAGCCGGTCATGACAGAGGCGCGGCGTCAGATTGCCGAGTATGTGCAGTCAGGTACGGCTATGCCGACAGCATTCCTGATCGTAAATGATGTCATTGCGGCTTCGGTGGTTTCTGCGATGACGCAGAATGGCATCCGTGTGCCGGAAGATATCTCTATCATCGGATATGATGATTCCAGTATCTGTGAGATCACGACACCGAATCTGACATCAATCCGTTCGGACGTTGCGTCCATGGGTGAGATGGCAGTCAGGCGTCTAATGCAGCTGATTGAGAATAAGGATGAGCCGTATATGAAGCAGATGCTTGCGACGCATCTGGTAATCCGGGATTCCGTTGGGAAGCCGGGTGTGAGATAAGAAGTGAACCTTCGGGTGTAAACAAGTGGGAACCTTGATAATACCAGCAGCTTTGCGGGAGGAATCGCATGAAAAAACTGAAATTCGGCATGGTCGGCGGCGGCAATGGTGCATTTATCGGCAATGTTCACCGGCGCGGCGCGCAGATGGACAATCTTGCACGTCTTGTGGCGGGCTGTTTTACACGGAATCCGGAGAAGAATCTGGAGACGGCAGCGGCCTGGGATGTGGATGATCTGTCACGCGTCTATGCAAATTATCAGGAGATGGCTGAAAAGGAGTCTGCGCGGGAGGACTGCATTGACTTCGTGACGATTGTTACGCCGACGGATACGCATTTTGCGATTGCGAAATGCTTCCTGGAGCACGGCATCAATGTTGTCTGTGACAAGCCGATCTGTCTGGCCTCGGAAGAGGGTGAGACATTGAAGGCAATCGCAGAGGAAAAAGGCCTGCAGTTCGGTGTCACCTATACATATGCGTCATATGCGGCAATCCGGCAGGCACGGGAGATGATCCGTAACGGCATGATCGGTGAGATTATCAATGTCATTGCGGAGTATCCGCAGGACTGGCTGATCGTATCGACGGTTGCGAAAGAGAGTGATCAGGCGATGTGGCGTCTGGATCCGAAGCGTGCCGGCTCCACGGCATGCTGCTCAGATATCGGCACACATCTGGAGGCGCTGATTTCGCGGATGACCGGTCTGCATCCGGAGGAAGTGCTGGCGCGGTTCACGCATTATAAGGGATCACCGCTGGACCATGATATTCAGGTACTGCTCAGGCTGACCGGCGGCGTGCCGGGCATGATGTGGGCGTCTCAGATTGCAACAGGAAGTGACTGCGGTGTGAAAATCCGCGTCTATGGAGACAAGGGATCGATCGAGTGGAAGCACACCAGTCCGATGGAGCTGGTCTATGCGCCGCTGAATGAGCCGGTCCGCACGGTGACGGCAAACCGTGAATACAACGATCCGGCATGTCTGGAGCTGTGCAGACTGCCTGCAGGACATCCGGAGGGATTTTATGAGGCATTCGGCAATGTCTATCACGCGTACTGTGCACATCTGATTGCAAAGCGCGACGGACTTGATGCGGGAACTTTCTCTTATCCGACGATTGACGACGGCCTCCGGGGTGTTTATTTCACAGAGGCGTGTCTGGCAAGTGATCAGGAAGGAAACGTCTGGAAGAAGCTGAAGAAAGGATAATCAATATCAGAGGAGGTAGACAGACTTATGAAACTCAAATTCGGAATGATCGGCGGCGGCAACGGTGCATTTATCGGCAACGTACACCGGCACGGCGCGATTATGGATGATCTCGCAGAACTCACGGCGGGATGCTTTACCAGAAATATGGACAAAAACCGCGAAACCGCAGAGGCGTGGGGCGTCCGTGATATGGACCGCGTCTACGCAAATTATGAGGAGATGGCGGAGAAAGAAGCCGCGCGTGAGGACGGTATTGATTTTGTCTCCATCTGTACACCGAACGATACGCATTATCCGATTGCGAAGTGCTTCCTGGAACACGGCATCAATGTCATGTGTGACAAGCCGCTGGCGCTGCGCACAGAAGAAGGCATTGAACTGAAGAGGATCGCGGAAGAGCGGGATCTTCTCTTTGGAGTTACCTACACTTATACCGGGTATGTTATGATTGAGCAGGCCCGCCGCATGATCGCCGCAGGAGAGATCGGAAATATCCTGACGATTGTCGCCGAGTATCCGCAGGAATGGCTGCTCGTGCAGATGGTCAGTGATCACTCTGATCAGGCGACCTGGCGTATGGATCCGGCAAGATCCGGCCCGTCCGGCTGTCTGGCAGATATCGGCACACACGTTGAGGCACTGATCGGCCGCATGACCGGGCTGGAGCTGAAGCGCGTGCTGGCGAAATTTGAGCGTCTGCCGAAGGATCACGACCTTCCGCTGGAGAACAATGCACAGGTGCTGATGGAGTATGAGGGCGGTATCTCAGGCATGATCTGGACCTCGCAGGTGGCGATCGGAAACGAGACAGAGCTTCGTATCCGCATTTTCGGAGACAAGGGATCCATTGAGTGGCAGCATAAGGATTCACAGCGTCTGATTGTCACGAAGATCAATCAGCCGCCGATGATCTACACACCGACCCGCGACTATGATATGGATTCGACCCGCAGCATGTCCCGTCTGCCGTCCGGCCATCCGGAAGGATTTTTTGAGAGCTTCGGCAATCTCTACAGAGGTTACTGCTGCGCACTTCTCAAGAAGAAATACGGCGAGGACCACGGCGATTTCCTGTATCCGACCATCGATGTCGGCATCGAGGGACTGAAATTTATTGACGCCTGCATCGAGAGCAACGAGAAAGGAAATGTGTGGGTGGATCTGAAATAATATCAGCGTTTATCTGTATGAACGAAACAGAACGAAAAATGTACAGCCTGATCTGTCAGAATGACGGAATCAAGGCACGTGAAATTGCCAGGGCTGCCGGGGTGGAAAAGGGTGACATCAACCGGCTCCTGTATGCAAATCCCTTCATTCATGAACTATGTTACCGGGATGATGATTATTACTGGCATGGACTGATCCGGCAGACCCGCCCGCACACGGGGCTGTCGGATTTCTGCGGTTATTATGCCTCGGTGGAACGGTTTCTGGAACAGCCGGAAGAGGAATGGCTGAAAGAACTGAAAGCCGGCTGCCGGAATATCGGACGGAATCTGAATGACACGCGGGGGCTGATTCATTCGTTTCTGGATGCCAGGCGCGTGATGGTTGATCTGTTCCGTGATCTGGAGGAGATGGAAACCGGTAAGGGTTGTGTCGAGTCGGATGAAACGCAGTCTGCAGGTGCGTCGCGGAATGGGATCAGGGATCCTGCGGGCTGGGAAATCTGCTTCGAGCTGCGGATCCGCCGCGCACGGCACGTCCGGATCTACGCGGACGTTCTGGTGATCACAGAGGATCAGGTTTTTTCGCTGGAATTTAAGATGAAAGATGTGATTGACCCGGGCGAAGAGCGGCAGGCCGTCAAATATGCGAAGTATCTGGATGTTATTTTCGGGGACGGGTATGAAGTGATTCCGGCGCTGGTTCTGACGCGGGCATCGGATCTGTATTCCTGGGAAACAATACCCGGGAGTTCCGCAGAACTCCCGGTGTGTTCAGGTGATATGCTGTTCAATTTATTCGATGAGTTTATCGGATTTCTGGCGTGAATGACTCACGCATCTTCGCCGGCATCTTCCCGGGGCTTTCGCGCGGTGCGGTACCGTTTTGTTGTGTAGTCACTCATGTACGGCACATGCGGGATGCGTATGTCCAGATGGAAGAGAGTCTTGATCAGCCAGATGCCGATAATCAGGACGACGACCGGGATAACGCAGGACGTTACAATGTAAATGGCGATGGCATCAATAAAACTGTTGAGGGTGGACTCCAGCTTGTTCATGAGGGTGGAGCTTCCGCCCTTGATTTTTGCAACAAAATCCTCCCAGAGACTGTTGTCATCGGAGCGGTCAGCCGTTCCCCGGATGGCCTCGGTGTTCTCGTTTGCCGTATCAATTGTCTGCTGAATCTCTGTCTGGTACTGCTTCTCAACGAGGTTGGAGATGGAGAGGCTGACAGGCACCAGCAGCATCAGGATCGCACCGAGTGCAATGATGCGCAGTGCAGCCCGCCGGATGGGCAGTTTCCGGAAAATGCCGATGGCCAGCAGGATCAGCCCGACCGGGATCAGGATATCAAAGGCCATGATGCCCGCGACTGAAACCAGGAATTTCTCGATGTAGATTGCGACCAGGATAATCAGGAAATAGCCGCTCAGATCTGCCAGTTTGTCGGCGATCGGCGTGCCGAAGTCGCCGGGCATCAGCGTGATCGCCGCAGATGCGGCAGCGGCGGATCCGGCGAGTGTCTCAACGTCGTGTTTCTTCTCGTTCAGGGCCTGGACGCTGCCGGAATAGGACTCCGGCTTCGCAAAATGGCTGCCGGGGCCGATGATCGAAATCAGTGCGGCCAGCAGGCACGCCGCCAGTAAAATGATCATTTTTGTGCTGATCCGGGACGTTTCTTCTCTCATGGCAATCCCTCCTCTTTAGAGAAATTCTACGACAACAGTGTATTCCGGGCTGACTTTCGACACAATGGGCTGGTAGATTTCCCAGACACTCAGTTTGGCCATCCGGTCTGCGTTTTCGATGATTTTGTCGTCTTTGAGCTTCTGCTCCATGTTCTGCTTCACATCGGCAATGACTTCTGTGCGCTCCTGTTCTGTCTGTCTGAGATCGCCGATTGAGAAAATCCCGACATTTTCCGTATCATCTGCCTGGGTTTCCTCCTCGTTGATCTCAAGATTCTCCACGGCGTGGGGGATATAGATCGTGAGTGTTTTTGTGTCTTCATCGACGCGCAGTGTGTCGTCGTTTATGCCGGACAAATCGACCGTGTAAGTTGCTGTGCCGGAATACTTGATATACTGGTACTTTGCGCTCAGGTTAAACGGAAGCTTCCCGTCATCGGTGACTTTAATGATGTCAGATAGATGCTGCTCGAACACGACCAGTTCTTTCTTCTGAAGGGCGGTGCCGAGAACGGCGGCTTTCAGTGACAGGGTCAGATTCTGGTTTGTCTCCAGCTGCGTTTCCTCGACCCAGATATCGTCCCCGGCTTCCGCTTCAATGCTTCCGGTCTCCTGCTTCGCGGCGGATTCGGCCGGCCGGGTCAGAGCCTTCCAGGCGTGAAACAGAATCACGGCGATCAGGATGGCGCCGACTGCCAGCGCGGCGGCTGTAATGATACGTTCTCTTCGTTTATTCATGAAGGCTCCTTTCGTGATTTCATGATCTGCTGCCGGTATGCGTCACTGCAGTTAGGGTAATTATAACCCATTGATGTGAAGAGGATGTGTCAGATGAATGAATTTCAATTGCTTTATAAACTGGATGAAGCTGTTCATCTCTGGATAATGGATGCGCGATTTGTTATACTGAAAAATACAGAAAGTATTCCGGTTATGCGTCAAAAAATGTTTGCGTGCAGTTGGATTTTGCAGAAATAATTGACGCATACTTAGATGGCAATCTGGTACAATTGTTTTAGATGAAGTGAACCCATTTTTTCGAAAGTGTGATTGCTATGATAAATCTGCATAATTTTACAGATAAGCAGAAGAAATATGGCTCAGTCACTTATTCTGTGTGATGCAGGGTTTCGGTCGTAGTCACGCCGGCTGATGTCGTAGATCTTC
>JAFUCM010000059.1 GCA_017459675.1 Eubacterium sp. | reverse complement strand
GAATAACAGAGTGGCCACATGCCGGGAACTGTTAAATCAGGGCTCCTTCCAGATGCTGACAGGTCACACAAATGTGACAGTCAAGAAAAAGTTTGCTGGTGACTAAATTCACCTCTTGACAAAGGTCACTTCATAACAGTAAATCAAATATCTGAATAATTGTCGGGCGGGACAAAGAAAGGCATACATTATGAGCGTTCAATTACTGGATAAAACAAGAAAAATCAATAAGCTCCTGCATAACAACAGTTCCACCAAAGTTGTATTTAATGATATCTGCAAGGTCATGATGGAATGCCTCGATTCCAATATTCTTGTCATCAGCCGCAAGGGGAAAGTGCTTGGCGTTGCAGATAAGAGCGGAGTCAATACGATTCAGGAGCTGATTGCCAATCAGGTGGGCGATCACATTGACGAGCTGCTGAATGACCGTTTCCTGAGCGTCCTTTCAACCAAGGAAAATGTGAATCTGACAACACTGGGATTTGAGGGAGATGCCTATCGCGATTATACGGCAATCATCAATCCGATCGAAATCGCGGGAGAGCGTCTCGGCACCGTATTTATGTACCGGATGGATCCGCAGTATGATATCGACGACATCGTTGTCAGTGAATACGGAACCACTGTAGTCGGCCTGGAGATGATGCGGTCGGTCAACGAGGAGAATCTCGAGGAAAACCGCAAGATTCAGGTGGTCAAGTCTGCATTCAGCACCCTGTCCTACTCAGAACTTGAGGCGATCGTTCATATTTTTGATGAACTGGACGGAGAGGAAGGCATCCTTGTGGCCAGCAAGATCGCAGACCGTGTCGGCATCACAAGATCCGTTATCGTCAATGCACTCCGCAAATTCGAGAGTGCGGGCGTCATCGAGTCACGCTCGAGCGGCATGAAAGGCACCTACATCAAAGTGCTGAATGACTACATCTTTGATGAACTTAAGGAGATCCGGGAAAACAAGACCGGAAAGACAGTGAAGCTGGAGAAAGAGTAAAGCAATACGATGAAAATCGACAGATAATAGGATTAATAAATAGTTGATGAGCGGAAGAATCCAAACTTCCGCTCATATTTTTTTGGAATTATTTGTAACACTTCTGCGACTCTGCTAAAATGAGGTTATATTGTAGAATAAATCAACGGATTCTCCCATGCGGGAATCATCCATATTTTGCAATTCATCTTGTCAGAAAATTCTGCGCCGCCGGCGGCTAAACGCAGTGGGGCATCTCCCTGAGTTGAAACATGAACACGCTAACAACATCACACGACAAGCACAAAAATCCCTGTATATCATAATTGAAATAAATAGTAGCAAGAGATTGTATCAAAGGAACAAGGAGAAGCATCATGAAGAAACAACTTTCAGGAGTACTGGCATGCATGCTCATTCTGTCAATGGCGGTCTCGGCTGTACCGGTGTCCGTCTATGCGACTGAAACGGAACCGAAAGAATATGCGTCAGCGGTGATGGCAGAGAAAGAAGAGAATGTGAAAAAATCGACAGCTGCAGAAGCGGTCTATGAAGCTAATCTGCCGGAAAACAGAACCGTCGAGACAGTGAAGCCGGCCGAGGTTGTCACCGGGGCTTCTGTGGACATTGCCGACAATGCAGAACTGTTCGCAGGATATGTGAATGAACAGTTTTACGGACCGGCTGCGGTATCCGGCGGAAAGCTGAAAGCGCGGCGAGTATTGCAGCGTGAAAAACTGACAGAACCTGAAAAACTTGCTTACGATTATCTGCATAGTAGTATCACAGAAGTTGCTTCAGGGAAACTCTCCAATACGGATTTTTTTATTCCGTTGGAAGAGCATGGGCTTGAAAAGATGTATTATACGGCAGAAAATCTGGGAATGGACACACTTCTGGATAATGAGGGAGAGCCAATAGATGAAGCTGTTATAAAGATGTATGAATTGGTACAGTTCCAGATATCAGATGTTATGGATGCACTGGCAGCAGATTGTCCGTACGAACTATACTGGTACGACAAAACTATTGGATACGCGCATAGTACGTGTGGTTATGGAGATTATTCAGATGGAACAGCATTTGTGTGTCTTCCGGATAAGTATGAAGTTGCAATGTCAGTCGCACAGGCTTATGCTCCGGAACAGTATAACGTAGAAGATTACACTGCAGACACTACCAAGACAGGTGCGACACGGGCAGCTGTTGAGCATGCTGAAGAGATTCTTGCGACATACGGCAGCAGTTCAGATTATGAAAAACTGGTGGGATACAAAGATACAATCTGTGACGAAGTCTCTTACAATGGTGAGGCAGCGGCTAACCATAACACCCCGTACGGCGATCCATGGCAGCTGATTTATGTGTTTGATGGTGATGCAAGTACCAATGTCGTCTGCGAGGGATACTCTAAGGCATTCCAGTATCTGTGTGACCAGAGTGATTTCAATGGAGTGGTCACCTGCAATTCAATGTCGGGCCATATGGACGGAGGAACCGGAGCCGGCGCTCATATGTGGAATGTTGTTTCTATCGGTGGACAGAATTATCTTGCGGATATCACGAATGTTGATGACGATTCTGTGGGTGCCAGAGGAAGTAAATTGTTTCTGGCAGGGACAGATATTGAATCAGATGCATCCGGGTACACCTTCCATTGGGATCATGAGACGGAAGGAGATATAACATATCATGGTGCAACAATTATTTATCAATACGATGAAGATACAATTTCGCAGTATTCTGAAGAAGAGAGAATTATTTCTTCAGTGAATTACAATCCGGAAACATATGAGGCAGAGCCGGAATCAGCTAAAATTCAGCTGGAAGATGTCGAAACTAAGGCGGGTGAAATGTTCGAATTACCGGTTACTCTTATCGCCAATCCGGGTTTAACATATCTGAAATTCGCTATTGTCTATAACACTTCCGCTTTGAAACTGACTGGATATCAGAATGCCGGATTGGATGGATGGACAGTTGGACTCAATGGAGAAGATGATGCAGTATGGAGCGGAACCGAGAAGACGTTTCTTACGGGAACGATATTGAATCTGCAGTTCGAGGTGCTTGAATCCGCACCGGAAGGTGATGAAAACATCGTGATTTCCATCGTCGAGGCATATAATGGAGACAAAGAAGAGATCTTGTTTGAGGCGGTAGGAGGAACAGTCACGATTGGACACAGCCTCGTATCTGCTGCGGGATATCCCGCAGGGTGTACAACAGAAGGCAGACGCGCATACTTCTGTTGTGAAAGCTGTGGAAAGGTATTTGAAGATGCAGAAGGAGAGATAGAAACTAGTCTCGACGCGCTGACGATCTCGCCGACTGGACATATGTATGGAGAGCCGGAGTGGATCTGGACGGAAGACGAAGAGGCAGGATATACGGCAGTTGCAGAATTCACCTGTGAAAAAGGGGATGATACACAGACGATTCCAGCAGTAGTGACATCTATAACAAAACCGGCGACCGGAGAAGAGGAAGGATCTGTGGTTTATACAGCTGAAGCTGAATTTGCAGGGGAAACATGGAGCAATGGCAAGACGGTGATCCTTCCTCCGAAAGGACATGCTTATGCAGAGCCGGATCAATGGATATGGTCTGAAGATTACAGCAGCGCACAGGCTGTGTTTAAATGTATTGACAATGACGGAAATGAGATCGCTGTTAACGCAGTGATTACATGCACAGAAATAGCAGCATCATGTGTGACGAATGGTGAGATCACCTATACCGCGAAGGTTGTGATGTCAGAAAACGTTTACACAGATGTTAAAAAGATCTCGATACTGGCGGAAGGACAGCACATATGGGAAGAACCAATATGGAGTTGGACGCCGTCAGATGAAGGTGGATACATCGTAGAAGCAATATTTAAATGCACTCAGGAAGATGATACACAGACAATTGGGGCGGATGTAACTTCGAAAATTATTACGCCTGCAACGAGTACTTCAGAAGGAGTTCGCACATATACAGCAACGGTACGCTTTGGGGATCAGGAGTATACCGACACAATGGAAGAAGTGATCCAGAAGATTTCTGAACAGGCTGAAGAAGCAGTCAACACAATTGTAGACGAAATTCAGTCGGATTCTTCTTCGATTATCAATGACGTTGAGGCTGTGGAAGAATTATCATTTGATGATCCGGATAAACTTGATACGATTATTAAGATTGCAGAAGAAGTAGAGAAGCTGGATGAAAACAGCATTGAACTGCTGACACAAAGCGGTAGCATAGAAAAGAGTTTTCTTGTAAATCTAAGCACTGCGAAAAGCCGGGCGCTACAATTGATCAAGGAAGAAAAGCAAAAACTTTCCGATGAAGTAGCTGTTGCAGCAGAGTTGGATGGCAATGAGTATACAAGTGAAAGTTACAGAGTATTACAAACTGCAGTAGCTGAAGCAAGGACAATCATTCAGGATTCGTCCGCATCAGCAAAGGAACTCTCAGAAGCACAGGATAAAGTTGCGTCGGCAAAAAGTGCGCTGGTTAAAACATCTTCTGATCATAATGAAGAGGCCAGCGGAAACTCAGGAGGAAACAATAGTCAGACTGATGGAAACACCGGAGGAAACAGCAGTCAGAGCGGAACAAGTACATCGGCAGGAAAAACCGGTATGTCTGCGGGCAATAATGCACAGAGTGTTCAGACACAATCCGTCAAGGCAGGGACAAATTATACAGTTGCCGGACAGACTTATAAAGTGACGAAGGCTGCTGCGGGAAGTACGGCCGGAACAGTTATCTTCATAAAAGCAAAAAACGTAAAGAATGTTGTTGTACCGGATTCTGTAAAGCTGGCAGATGGAAAGACATACAAGGTTGTTGAGATAGCAGCAAAAGCATTTACGGCAAAGAAGATCAGGAAAGTCACAATTGGTGCTAATGTAGTAAAGCTGGCAGCAAATACGTTTGCAAAGAGCAGGGCAAAGACAGTGATCTTGAAAACGCAAAGCCTGAAAAAGGCTTCTGTCAAAGGATCGCTTAAAAAATCAAAGATTACAAAAGTTCAAATAAAAGTCGGCGCCAAGAAGCTTAACAAGAAATATGTGAAGAAATACAAAAAAATCTTTACAAAGAAAAATGCAGGAAAGAATGTCTCGGTAAAGTAATACTGCAACCAATATTATTACATTTATAATTCAGATATGATTCACTGACAGGGGATACGGGGAACACGTCGTATTCCCTTTTTTAATTTTTCGGATTGGCAAGTTTTACAGACTGTACGTTATCGATGATTCCAGATATCTCCGGTTTTTCTAATTGTTTTTCATACGGCATTTTGGTAGAATGTGCACGTGTGCAGCCATTTTCCGGCTGTACGTAAGAATTACCGGAACATGATCAGATAACAGATGAGTGGTTCATAAAATGAAACGAATGCTTTTAAAGCTGATGCTGCTTCTTGGCATCATGCTGTACCTTTTTGAAATACCGCTGTATGTCAGTGCAGATGAACTGTCGCTTACAGAAGCGGCACCGGAGCAGGAAACAGAGCTGGATTTGTCAGACGGTGATGCACTCGCGGAGGGATACATCAATGAGCAGTTCGGCGGCATTGCCTCAGCAGCAATTCCAAAGCTGAAGGCGCGCCGCGTCACACAGGGCAGTAAACTCGCAGGTCCCAATCTTGCAGCCTATCAGCTGATCCTGGAAGAAGTGCGGGCGATTGCAGCTGGTAAGCGAACGTCCACCGAACTGCAGCTGACCCGGTCGGAACTGGGAATTGCAGAGAAATATTACTATGCTTCGGACTTGTCTCTGGCAAATGTGCTCGGAACGGATGGTAAGCCGACCGATGATGCAAAGGCGGCGATGAATCAGATCATCGGTTTTGATATCAAGGCTGTAATGAATGCACTGATGTCGGATTATCCTTATGAATTCTACTGGTTTGACAAGACGACCGGCTATGTTCACAGCAGCTGCAGTTATGGAACAAACACGAAGACCGGAAACAGTTTTATCTGCTTTCCGGAGAACTATTATATCAGGATGTCAGTTGCTTCGGCATATGCTTATCAGTCGCAGCGCTATGTGACGGATCCCGAAGAGACCGGCAGAGCGACAAGCGCAGCGGCGAGTGCCAGAAGCATTGTGGAAGCCTGTGCGGCCATGGGTGATGTGGAGAAACTGACGGCCTATAAGGACACAATCTGCGAACTGACATCTTATGACAGAACAGCTTCCGGGTCCGAAACCTATGGTGATCCGTGGCAGATGGTCTATGTATTCGACGGCGATGCGGATACAAATGTTGTCTGTGAAGGATATTCCAAGGCGTTCCAGTACCTTTGCGACAACAGTGATTTCACGGATTCATCCATTACCTGCAATACCGTAACCGGAAAGATTCAGGGCGTTGTCAGCAACGGTCTTCACATGTGGAATCTTGTGTCCATCGGCGGAGAAAACTTTCACGCAGATATCACAAACAGCGACACGGGAACGGCGGGCAGCAGAGGACAGCTGTTCCTTGCAGGGGTTCCTGCAGAAAACCTGACCTGGCAGGATGCAGAAAACAGTATTTTATATAAATACAGTTTCACAAGTCCAAAGCTCACATATGAATATGATACCGATACGCTCAGTCTGTTCTCGCAGGACGAACTGCAGATCGCGGATCATGCATACCAGACCATAGAGGAGGTATGCGTGCATGAATGGGATCTGGAGAATCCGGTCATAAAAGAGCCGACCTGTGAGGAAGCCGGTATCCGGACATACACCTGTCAGAAAGACAGCAGTCATACCTATACAGTGGTTATCCTGGCAACCGGGCATGATCTGGTCAAAACGGAAGCAAAAGCTGCAACTTGTGAAGCGGCTGGAAATACAGCGTATTTTACCTGCAGAAACTGCGGTGAAGTATTTGCGGATGCAGAAGGCAAGACTAAAATCCAACTGTCTGATACGGAACTGCAGGTACTTGGTCATGACTGGATTGAACCGGTCTGGGGTGAGTGGAAAGAAGCAGAAGGCATCTGGAGAATCGATATTTCCTTCCCGTGCAGCAGATGTAATGAGGAGCAGACACCAGAGGTCACTGTTAAAAAAACAAAAGATGTGCCGGCAACAGCGGATGAGTCTGGTGAGACCGTCTATACAGCAACAGTGGTCTTTGACGGCGAAACCTATACGAACACAAAGACCATTACAACCCTGCCGACCGGACATAACTTCAGTGACGAACCGACATGGACATGGACAAAATCCGATGATTCATATACCGCGGCTGCCGTCTTCAAGTGTACGGATGAAGGCTGTGATAAAGAGATGTCATTGGATGCGGACGTTACTGTTAAAGAAAAAGCAGATCCGACCTGCGAGACCGCCGGAAGTATTACGTATGAGGCGACAGTCACATTTGATGAGAAGACTTATACGGACGTAAAAGTGGTCGATGTCGAGGCGCTGGGGCATGACTGGGATGAAGGTACAATTACAACCGAGCCGAATTGTACAGAACCGGGCGTCAGGACGTTTACATGCAAGCATGACAGCACGCATACCCGCACAGAACCGGTTTCGGCAGCCGGCCATCAGATGACGAAGACAGAAGCAAAGAAAGCGACCTGTGAGGAAGCCGGAAACATCGAATACTACACCTGCAGTGTATGTAAAAAACTGTTCAGTGATGGGGCCGGAACGCAGGAGATCAGTAGTATCGAAAAAACAGTTGTAGAAGCGCTGGGCCACGACTGGGATGAAGGCAAAATCACGACCGAGCCGACCTGCACGGAGGAGGGTGTCAGGACGTACACCTGTAAGCATGACAGCACGCATACTCGCACAGAACCGGTTCCGGCAGCTGGTCATACAATGACAAGGACAGCAGCAGTAGCAGCGACCTGCGAGGAAGCCGGAAACATTGAGTACTATACTTGTAGCGTCTGTGGAAAACTGTTTGAGGATGCTGACGGAACCAAAGAGATCAGCAGTATCGAGAAAATAGTTGTCGAGGCGCTGGGTCACGACTGGGATGAAGGTGTCGTCACAACAGAGCCGACGGACACAACACCGGGCGTCAGAACCTACACCTGTAAACATGATCCGTCGCATCATAAGACAGAAGAGATCATAACAGACGCCTATAAGCAATATCAGGCAGATAAAACGGAAGCGGATAAAGTGGCAGCAGAATTGACAGCAATTGCGGATACCATCGCGGCAGCTGAGAATCTGTCATCGCTGACGGGAACAAATGCCGCATCTGTCACGGCAGTCAGGAGTGCATATGCTTCTTACAATAAGCTGTCTGCAGCACAGAAGGCAATCTTGCAGGAAACACAGCCCAATCTGGTGGCACAGCTGGAAACTGCCAATGCAAAAATAACAGAACTCGAGAAACAGCAGGAAGCAGCGGAGGATACCAAAAAGCAGCAGGAAGAGGCTGCTAAGAAGCAGGCGGAAGCTGCAGCCAGGGCAGCCGAACAGGCAAAACAGGAGGCACTGGCGAAGGAAGCTGCAGCGGAGGAGGCTGCCGGTCATAAGACCGTAGCTGCCGTAGACAAGGCAATCACTTCCATGAAGAGTGATGCGAATCCTTCCGGTTCAGGATACGGTACTTTGTCCGCACGGGTCACCAAGACGAAGAAAAACGCGCTGAAGGTTCAGTGGAATAAGGTGAGCGGTGCAGCCGGTTATATTGTCTATGCGAATAAATGCGGCAAGAGCAACCAGTATGTGAAGATTGCGGAACTTGGCAGTGGTTCAGCGACATCGTATAATCTGACAAAGATCAACAGTAATAAGCTGAGCAAGAACACCTACTATAAGATTCTGGTTGCAGCCTACAAGAACAGTTCTACCGGAAAGCGTGTGATCGCAACAGCCAAAACGATCCATGTTGCGACTTCCGGCGGCAAGAACGGCAATCCGACGAAGCTGACAGTTAATAAGAAAAAGGTTAGTGTAAAAGTTAAGAAGAAATTCAAACTGACAGTGAAGCAGACCGGTAAATCCGGAACGAAGATCAAGAAACACAGGGCAGTCATGTTTGAATCTTCAGATCCGAAGATTGCAACGGTAACAAAGAAGGGTGTCATCAAGGGCATTAAGAAAGGTAAATGCTACATTTACGTCTACGCACAGAACGGTCTGTCGAAGAAAGTAAAGGTGACGGTCAGGTGAGCCTCCGGCGGATCGCAGAGGAAGGCGCACAAGTGCGTCGCGCAGCTCGCGCGCGATCAGAGATCGCGATTGAAACAAAATGCATGAAAAATGCACCTGAAAACGAAAACGTGAGAAAATCGGAGAAAATCGCATAAAACAGAAGAAAATACAAGAAACAGCGCAAATTCAGGCCAATTCATCTATTTGCGTATGTACAGGAAATAAACTATTATAACAATCGTTGAGTAGCACTCATACAAATCGAGTGCTAATAAAACAAAACATCAAATGCATTCACGCATCTGATCAATAGACGTAAGAAAAATAATGGAAATACAAGGAGGCACGTAAAATGAAGTTAGTACCGTTGGGCGAGAGAGTTGTTCTGAAACAGCTGGAAGCTGAAGAGAAGACAAAATCCGGTATCATCCTGACATCTGAAGCACAGGAGAAGCCGTCAGAGGCACTCGTTATTGCTGTCGGACCGGGAACAGAAGATGTGAAGATGGAAGTCAAGGTTGACGACAAGGTCATCTATTCACAGTATGCCGGCATGCGAGTCAAACTCGAAGGCGAAGAGTACATCGTTGTTAAGCAGAGCGACATTCTGGCAATCGTCCAGTAAAGATAGAAACAGATAAGGAATGCGGTTCCGTAAAAATCTGAAATAACATATGGAACCGGAAAAATGATTTCAGGAGGCATATAAAACCATGGCAAAAGAGATTAAATACGGTGCAGAGGCACGTGTTGCCCTGATGGAAGGTGTTGACAAACTTGCGAATACCGTTCGCGTAACCCTCGGACCGAAGGGAAGAAACGTTGTATGTGAGCGTTCTTATGGCGCACCGACAGTCACAAACGACGGTGTTACCATTGCAAAAGAGATCGAGCTGGAAGACGGCTTCGAGAACATGGGCGCACAGCTCATCTGCGAAGTTGCATCCAAGACAAATGATGTAGCCGGCGACGGAACAACAACCGCAACTGTTCTGGCACAGTCCATGATGCATGAAGGAATGAGAAACCTGGCAGCAGGCGCAAATCCGATCGTCCTGCGCAAGCGTATGCAGAACGCAACTGACAAGGCCATCGAGATTATCCAGGCTATGAGCGACAAGGTCAAAGGAAAAGACCACATCGCACGTGTTGCAGCTGTTTCTTCAGGTGACGAGCATGTCGGACAGATGGTAGCTGACGCTATGGAGCGTGTTTCCAATGACGGCGTTATCACAATCGAAGAGTCCAAGACTATGCAGACAGAGCTGGATGTTGTAGAAGGTATGGAATTTGACCGCGGTTATGTTTCTGCTTACATGGCTACAGACATGGAGAAGATGGAAGCAAACCTTGAGAATCCGTACATCCTGATCACTGACAAGAAGATCAGCAATATCCAGGAGATCCTTCCGCTTCTCGAGCAGATCGTACAGAGCGGCGCAAGCCTTCTGATCATCGCTGAGGATGTTGAGGGTGAGGCACTCTCCACTCTGATCGTTAACAAACTGCGTGGTACCTTCAAGGTAGTAGCAGTCAAGGCTCCGGGCTACGGCGACAGAAGAAAAGAAATGCTGCAGGATATCGCAATCCTGACAGGCGGCACAGTGATCTCTTCCGAACTCGGCTATGAGCTGAAGGAAGCTAAGATCGAGATGCTCGGCAAGGCTAAATCTGTCACAGTCAGAAAAGAGAACACCGTTATCGTTGACGGCGCAGGCTCCAAGAAGGATATCGGCGACCGTGTTGCACAGATCAAGAACCAGATCGAGACAACAACATCCGAGTTCGACAAAGAGAAACTTCAGGAGCGTCTCGCAAAACTCTCCGGCGGCGTTGCAGTTATCCGCGTAGGTGCTGCTACAGAAGTCGAGATGAAAGAGAAGAAGCTTCGTATGGAAGACGCACTCAACGCAACAAGAGCTGCAGTTGAGGAAGGCATCATCGCAGGCGGCGGTTCTGCATACGTACATGCAACCAAGGAACTGTTCAGCTTCGCAGATGCACTCGAAGGCGATGAGAAGACCGGTGCACAGATCATCATCAAAGCACTCGAATCCCCGCTTAAGACCATCGCTGAGAATGCAGGCCTTGACGGATCCGTCATCGTAAACAAAGTCAAAGAGTCCAAGAAGGGCATCGGCTTTGATGCATACAGAGAAGAGTATGTTGATATGGTCAAGGCAGGCATCCTGGATCCGGTAAAGGTAACCAGAAGCGCACTGCAGAACGCAACCAGCATCGCATCCTCCCTGCTGACCACAGAGTCCGCAGTTGCTAACATCAAAGAAGACACCCCGGCAAGGCCGACCCCGCCGATGATGTGATATTCAGCAAAGAAGCACAAGGAACAAATAAAAGATACCGCCGCACGCTTGCGTGTGAGCGGTATCTTTTTATTCGTTCCTTGTGGGGCGCAGCCCCACACCGAGCGTCGAAGACG
>JAFUCM010000058.1 GCA_017459675.1 Eubacterium sp. | reverse complement strand
ATAGGGCAGTTGCTTTGCACCTGTCCTATTTGGCATGCTGTCCGACAAGTGATTTTTGACTTTTTAGTCAAACTCACGTATGTTTTATGTATCTGTTGAGAGCAACGAACATTTATCGAACATCTAACTTAATGGCATTGCTTTTCTCAAACTCAGTGGCGGATCACAATATCTACGCTCAACTCATGCATTCAAAGCAGTGGCAATCTCTATTGTCATGCCCTGAAAACAATTACGCAGATCAGCCAGCAGCGCCCTGCGGTCCTGTTCCTGTCTCTCTCCTGCAAACTTCTGGACGATGTAAAATGACATCTTTCTTGCCGCAAAGTCCACATTGAAGGAATGGACTCTTTCGACCGAAGGATATTTCACGGATTTACGAAGGACTACATCCAGCATTCTGTGCGTCTCCGGATCGGTGAGATTGGCGCCGTTGATGCCGATGGATGTGATCGTCACACCGCATTCCTTCGCCTTCTGAATCAGTTCCCGCGAAAGACGGCTGATTTCTCCCGCTGTCATATTTTCATCCACTTCAATATCTGCAGACCCGACATAGACATTTTCCCCATAATTATGGAGGATGAGATTTGTGACATTCTGCACGGCCGGATCTTCTATGAAACTGCGGATGACTCTCCGCTTCACCTCGGGATCCGTGCGTCTGCCCAGAATCTTTGTCATACAGTCAAAGACCACCCGCACGCCTGTATAGAGGATCAGGAGCGAAATCCCGATGCACAGATATTGTTCAATATTGATCTCTGTCAGCCTGTAGACGGCGATTGCAATGAGGATGGATATCGAAATCAGCGAATCTCCCAGACTCTCTGTTCCTGTCATAATCATAACAGCGGAATGGATCTGCTTCCCTTTTCTGCGCATCACAATGCCGTAAACAGCTTTGCAGATCAGAGAGATTACCATCAAAATAACTGCCACAAGGTTATAATGCGGCATCCATTGCGGATGCAGAATCGCTTTTACCGACTGGATGATCGAATGGATGCCGACATACATAATGAGCATGGTAATCAGAAGGGATGACAAATACTCTATCCGGCCGTAACCGAACGGATGGGACGCATCGGCTTTCCTGGTTCCCAACGCCGCCGACAGAATCGAAATGGCCGAAGACAACAGATCAGACAGACTGTTAATGCCATCCAGCAAAATGACATGCGAAGAGGCTGCAATTCCTGTAATAATCTTGGAAACCGAGAGCAGGAGATTCAACAGGATTCCCGCTATATTGTATCTGATAATGCTTCTGTTTCTTGTTATGATTTCCTGATGCATGTGTAACTCCTTATTTTTTACTGTGACAGAAACTGACCTGAACGGTCTTTTTTTATATCTAAAATATACTATTTCTTCTGTCACAGAATTGACACATGCCCGGGGTTCCGGCCGGTTGATAAAGTGAGTCAATGAGGACGCTTCTTATGTAAGAAGATCTGTCAGTGTTTCCAGCATCTTCGGGATATCATATGGTTTTGCCAGATGCCCGTTCATGCCGGCTTCCAGCGCAAGCTTCCGGTCTTCTTCGAAAGCGTTTGCCGTGACAGCGACGATCGGGACTTCTGCCTTGTCGTGGTCCTCCAGTGCCCGGATCAGACGCGCCGCTTTATATCCGTCCATGACAGGCATTTGAATGTCCATCAGGATGATATCGTATGTTCCTGCCGGTGCTTCTTCCATCAGGTAGACCGCTTCTTCACCATTGTTGGCGATCACAACTTCCAGACCTGATTCCTCGAGAATGGCCTGTGCGATCATCTGGTTCATCTCGTTGTCTTCGGCCAGCAGGACTTTCTTGCCTGTGAAGTCTGCCTTCTTCTCCTCTGGTTCGTTTTCGCCATCACCGGAATGGAACGGTGCAGACAGCACACTGCGAAGCTCCGACATGAAAATGGGCTTGGAACAGAAGGCTGTCACGCCTGCTTCTGCGGCTTCTTCTTCAATATCTGTCCAGTCATATGCCGTCAGAATGATGATCGAAGCATCTTCACCGGCTATTTTCCTGATCCTTCTTGTCACCTCGATCCCGTTGATGTCAGGCATCTGCCAGTCTATGATATAGACACTGAACGCGTCTGCCTGCTGTCTGGCTTCCTGGCCGCGGATGGCGGCCTCTTTTCCGGAGCTCGTCCAGTCCGGTTTCATCCCGAGCTTCCGGAGCATGGAGCATACGGACAGGCAGCTGTCTGTGTCATCATCTACGACCAGTGCCCGCTGTCCCTGCAGTTCCGGCATGCTTTCGATGTCGACGGCGTTATTGCTCAGCCGGCAGGGAATCGTCACGATGAACTCCGTTCCCTTGTTTTCTTCACTGCTGACGGAAATGGTGCCGCCCATCATGTCCACGATGCTCTTGGTAATCGCCATTCCCAGACCTGTACCCTGAATACCGCTGACCGTACTGGTCTTCTCACGTGTAAATGCTTCGAAAATCGTTTTCTGGAACTCCCGGCTCATGCCGATGCCCGTGTCCTTAATGCGGAATTCAAATACGGCGTGATCAGGGATCGGCGAGTTCTTTTCCGTTACGCAGAAACTGATCGTGCCGCCATTTGGCGTAAATTTGATCGCGTTGGACAGAATATTCAGGAACACCTGATTCATACGAAGCTTGTCGATGATAATATTTTCACTTATGACATTCTGTGTTTCGATATTGAGATTCAGCTGTTTGGCCGACACATTTGCATGAATGATCGTCCGCAGGTCGTGGATCAGGTCAGGTAAATGAACCTCTGTCTCATCCAGCGTCATTTTGCCGCTTTCGATCCGGCTCATGTCCAGTACGTCATTGATCAGCGACAGCAGATGCTGACTGGATATCGTGATCTTTTTCAGATAATCCTGCACCTCTTCTTTATTGTCTATGTGCGATGTGGCCAGTGCC
Source organism: Eubacterium sp. (assembly GCA_017459675.1). Taxonomy (GTDB): domain Bacteria; phylum Bacillota; class Clostridia; order Lachnospirales; family Lachnospiraceae; genus CADBRN01. Next base: position 35,511 of record JAFUCM010000058.1, on the reverse strand, counting down.
GTAAATCCGACGATCGCATTCATAGGCGTGCGGATATCGTGGGACATATTATTGAGGAAGGTGGTCTTGGCCTTATTGGCATGTTCCGCCGCGACCAGCGCGTTGGCCAGCGCATCCCTCTGGTTGCGGTCTTCACGGACGGATTCCGTTACATCGCTGTAATAACCGCGCAGACTCTGCCTTCCGTTTTCATCAGCCACCACAGTACCGCCGAATCGTGTATACATCTCATGCCCGTCCGGATGGATCCAGAGGTTGATGCACTCGGACAATTTTCCCGAAAGCATCTCTTCGATCCGCTTCATTACGTCCGGCCGTTCGGATTCCGGAACATGCGAGTACCACGCGTCATAGATTTCCTCCTCCGTCAGATCTTTTCCGGCGATCCCGAGGAGTTCTTTCATCTTGTCATTTGCACGCAGCCGGGAGGCTTTCCCTTCCTCCAGCGTCATATGCCACATGCCGAAGCCGGCGTCCGCCATAATACCATCCGTATCGGCCAGCTCCTGCTTGCTGTATTCAAGTTCACGTTTCCGCTCTTCCTGCTCCAGCTGTTCGAGGCGGACTTCTGTCGTATCTGTTTTCAGAACGATACAGTACTCGGATTCCGGGTCAACCGAATAGAAATCGAATCGTTTATAGAAATGCCCGTCTTCCATGTCCACTTCAATATCCACCGAATACGGCTCCTTGATCTTGAACATTTCAAATACGGTTTTCAGATCCATCGCTTCACGGATCCGATGCCGGTAGGCTTCATCTTCCGGCAGGGCGGGAATGATCTGCGACTCCAGATATTCCCGGTAAGAGCCGTGCTTGATCTTCGGGAAAATGTTGCCGTGGGCGATCATGCTGGCATCACCGATGGCCACGTCATAAATATCGCGGGCAATATATGCCACCAGGTCAAACTGCTTGGCCAGGATCTTGCCGTTGATGGTGCTGGCCAGCTTCTCGGGGTTATTCGATTCCTCCGTAATGAACGCGATCAGATTGCCGGACATCGGATGCCGGGTGACATTGGCGATAATCTTCACATAGAACACCGCATTGTTCGGCAGCCGGGAGTAGAGCACCTTACTCACCGCCACAACGCCGTCCATGTAGGATTTTGTCAATGCGTCAATGCTGAATGTGTCAAGGAACTCCTGCCGCTCCTCTGCGATCGGCAGATAGGAAGACCGGATCGCAAGATACTCCGTATAGCTTTCCTGACTGCATTCCGGAATAAAATTTGAAGTGCCGTTGGATTCCTCAACATAGTCTTCCGTCAGGTTGGCACGCACACGGGCAAGCAGATCGTCATTGGTCTGATGAAAGCTTTCACCCAGGCTGGTATAAACGCTCTGCAGCTGTTCCTCATACCGCTTCCACCGTGTAATGTCTGTATACGTTGCGTAAATATAACGCTTTCCGTAATCGTTAATGAACGCAAAGTGGATCGTACACCAGATCAGGTTCCCCTTCCAGGTGAGATGACGGATGGTGATGTCCGGCTCGCCGTTCGCACTGACCTGATTTTCAAGAATATCCCGGAGAATCTGGCGGTCCTCCGGCCAGGTATTCGAAAACAGTTGCTCACCATCCATAAGCTCCTTTGCCTGTTCCTGCGTATCACACTCCATCAACGTAACGAATGACGGTGTGACATACTCGGCAGAAAGAATGCCGTCATCAGTTTGGCTGAACAGACAGGCAATATTATTTACCAGGTATACGACATCCAGAAAATTCTGATGAGAATCGATTTCATTCGGACGGTTGGTTACCTGCATTTCATGATCTGTCACTATTTGTTCTCCCTTCATTGTCTGTGTGAAGACTATCGAACCTACTTTGATTATATTTGCTGCCGCCCGGACTTTCAATGATTGTTTTCTGAATCATCGCCGCACATTTACTTTCCCGGCAGATCACAGTCCTCCAACGTTACATTTCCGGAGTGACAGATGCTCATGATAAAAGAGCCATGACTTTATGTGTCATGACCCTTTCCTGATTTTCATATGTGTTGTATGATCAGTCGTCGAAATCAACCTCGTTGTTGAGGATTGCGCCTGTTGCCGGGTTGATATCGTAGCTGTATTCTTTGTTGCCGACGCGGAACTCTACATCATAATCCGTCATGCCGAAGTCATCATCGTAATCGAGGTGTGTATCTGCGTATGATACCTGATCTGCTGTGAGGCCTGCATCGTTCAGTGCGATCTCCAGCGCCTGATCTGCGGTGATTTGCTGCGGTGCTGCCGCTTCCTGCTGCGCTTTTGCATTTGCTGCTGCTTTCTTTGCCGCTTTCGCTGCCTTCTTTGCTGCCGCTGCTTCCTGCAGTGCTTTCATCTCCTGATAATCTTCCGCATCCATGATATCGACATCTTTCTCGATGATCGCTGCGGTTGTCGCATCGATGTCGTAACTGAATTCTTTATCGTCTGCGAAAAAGTCAACTTCATATTTTTCGATGCCGGTGTCATCGTCGAAATCAAGCAGTGCTTTCTTAAATACGACGTCGCTGTTCTTAAATCCTGCATCTGAAAGTGCTTCATTCTTCGCTTCCTTAAGTGTAACCGCTGCGGTTCCGGGTGCTGCCATTACCGCCTGTGCGCCGAAGGTTCCGAATAACATACCTGCTGATAATGCGAATGCTGTAAATCCTGCTGCAAAAGTTTTCTTATTCATCATAATTCTATTCTCCTTTTCTTTTTCTTTTGATGTGTTTTCAATTCGTGTGTTTTCTATTGTCTGCGGTTGTTTTGTTTTTGTGTTTTTCTTTTTTGTTTGAAGTGTTTTCCTTTGTTCTGGCCTTACTATAACAAAGCAACTATCACAGATCTGTCACACCGTAATATCTGGCGAAATAATACAACATCCTGCCCGCAGCATGGCGGGATATTCCTGTTTTCCGGCAGTCATTTTATATCGTAAATTGCACAGCTGCGGTATTATAAACTCAACAAAAAACAAAACACCTCACACCTGAAAGGAGAAATCAAAATGGCAGCAATCATCACAGTTTTCGTTATCGCAACAGCAGTCGCAGCACACTTCGCGGACACCAGCAAGGCAGCTGAAGAATTCGTATACGACATGAGATAAGCAGATCGATCCCGGCAAATAAAAACCGAAAGGAGCGATCCCATGTACAAACTGAATATCGACTGTAAAAAGCTCCTGTTCAGGACGCAGACGCGATGACCCATCTGCTGATCCGGAACAGGAGCTTTTTTACGCTTCCTGCGCATCCAGATTATGAGATAAAGGAGACAGAGAACCGTCCCCTTATGACTTCCTACTCGAACACCATCGTTTTCTTCATACCCTTCTGCAGTAATATCTTCTTATAGCTGTTTTTCTTTCCTGAAGGAGTTATGACAACTGCATTTTTGTGAATTCCTGCGAAAGCATTCTTTCCAATTCTGCTCTTTGTCAGATTTTCGTTTGAATTTTGATCCTTTTAAGCCTGCTGCATTTATAGAACGCTTTTGGTTCATCAGTTCATTCCGGAGACCTGGTAGGTAGCGTCATACTCGTCGGTGAAGGTTCCGTCATCGTTCTCGTAGTACTCGACGCCTTCTTCATCTGTGTAGACACCGTCTTCATTCTCCATGATGGTGACCGGACGGCCGGATCCGTCAGAGACAATTCCGATAACCTCTTCTTCCGGTGCGCTCTCATTCGGCCATGTTGTGTAAGTGCATCCGTTTTCATCTGTGAAAACGCCGCCGCCATTTTCATAGAATCTGTTGCCTGCGCCGTCGTAGAACTCGCCGTTGCTTCCGGTGATGTTGACCGGGCGGCCGGAGCCTTCGGAGTAAACCAGGTATGTTTCTACCGGTGCTGCCTCTGCTTCATCTGCAGTTGATTCCGGCTCTTGTGTTTCTTCCTTCTTCGTTTCCTGCGATGTCTGTTGTGCCGGGACCGGTGCCGGTGCTTCTTCTTCCACTGCCAGTTTTGTGTCGTATTTCAGAATCTTGATGGACTGCAGGGAATCGTTGATCTCATCTTCTTCATCTGTATTTGCTACAAGCCCTGTAGCGATAAATACTTCGTTCTTCGTGGAGAGTGCGGAAGTAATTGTTTTCGAATACTGGTCGTCTGCTGTGACGATTGCCGGCAGGCCCGCGCCGTTGGAAAAATGCCGGAGGGTGATCTCATTCTCACCATCGGAAAGTACGATCCACTTGTTCGGATCCTGGACTTCCTTCCAGCTGTCGTCCGGAAGCTCGATTGAAAGGATGCCGTCGGATGAAACGAATACGTTGTCGGCTTTCTCTGCCTGGACTTTGTTGTCCTTTGCGAATACCGGAGCGACTGTGCACATTGACATTACCATAGCTGCTGTAATACCTGCGATCATAAGTTTTGTGTTCTTCATTGTTCTTTCCACTTCCTTGTTCTGTGATCTATAATTATTTGTTTTGTTTACTGTGAAGATGTTTGTTTTCATCTGATGAGTGTACTATAACATCCCGTTTATCACAGAACTTGCACAATACTGATCATTTTATACACCACACCACATTTTATTACCGTGTTATAATAAACAGAACTCGATATGAGTTGAGAAAGGATACTCGAAATGACTCAACACAACAAAGCAATCCTGTATGTAATCCTGACCGGCCTGGGCTTTTCTCTCATGTCCCTGTTTGTTCGTCTGGCGGGAGATCTTCCGACGATGGAAAAAGCCTTATTCCGAAATGCTGTTGCAGCACTGGTTGCCTTTTCTGCCCTGTTCCGCTCCAAAGAAAAACTGCATCTGCACCAGGGCAGCCTTCCGCTTCTCTTTCTCCGCAGCTGTTTTGGAACTGCAGGACTGATTATCAACTTCTATGTCATAGACCATCTGAATATCGCAGATGCCAATATTCTGAACAAATTGTCACCGTTTTTCGCTATTTTGATGTCCATGGTAATCTTACATGAGATTCCAAAGTATTCTGATTTTGCCTGTGTGATTGTCGCTCTGGCCGGCGCTGCATTTGTGGTACATCCCACAAAAGGGCTTGCTTCTGTTCCCGCGCTGATCGGTGTTCTGGGCGGATTCTGTGCCGGGACTGCTTACACCTGCGTTCGAAAACTCCGCTTATCCGGTGAACGAGGTCCCATGATTGTACTCTTTTTCTCCGTCTTTTCTCTGATCGTCTGTATACCGGGTACACTGATCAACTTTAAGCCAATGCAGCCACTCCAGCTGGTCTTTCTGGTCCTTGCCGGCTGCAGCGCAGCGCTGGGACAATTCTCAGTTACGAAAGCTTACGCACTCGCTCCTGCAAAAGAAATATCGGTCTTTGATTATTCTCAGGTCCTTTTTGCGGCTCTCTGGGGCTTCTTCTTTTTCGGAGAGCGGCCGGATCTATATAGTGCGATTGGCTATGTTTTGATTCTGGGTGCCGCCATCTATCACTGGAAAACAGGCAAGCCTGCGGCATCTAACGCAGGAACTGCCTGAAATGAAACCAGCGGCATCATCTCTGCCGCTGATTCCGTTGAAGGGGGAAAGGAGACAGGGGACGGTTCTCTGTCTCCTTATGAAAGTGAGTCAATGGGGACGTTTCTCTCTGACTCATTTTCTGTTCATAATTTGTTAACGGTGACATGCACCGTTTTGTCCTTCAGTATATCTTCTGAACCTCTTCCATTCTCACCATCTTCTGAAATCTGGTCAGGTCATCTTCATCACGTATGAGCATGATCTCATGGAACTTACCTGTATCCAGATCACGCAGACCGGCAGTCTGCTCGCCGGTACAGATACTGCATCGAATGACCGGCTCCTGTTGATTCGAATCGTATTCGATTGTTTCTTCTTTTTTCTTACGAAACAACAATTCTTCAGTTCTCCTATTTCTTTCCCAAAATATCCGGGGCTTTACTTAAGTTTAATGATTACATTAATGTCAGGATCTACCAGCTTTTTGAAAACATCGGCATCTTCCGGTTTTCCTGGAGGTTCTTGCTTGTTTTGACAAAATACTCGTCTTCTTCGTTATAGTCCATCCGATGGTACCCAAAGACATCCGGATACTGATGGCTTCCGATGATCAGTGAAAACGAGTCAAGGAGAAACGTCCCCATTGCCTTGTGTATATTTCACCTCTAAATCATCGATTGATCGCCCATACCCCCGTTTTTCTTGAACCGATCCTCCTGAGAATTCCCTGCTCCGAAAGGTATTGCAGTTCCCGTTTTACGGTACTGTCAGAACAGCCGAGCTTTTCAGCCAGCTTTTTTCTTGTCAGTTCCGGCTCTTCCTGCAGAAGGCGCAGAAGAGATTCCTGCCGGACCGTCAGTTTTATTGGGTCATTTATTGGGTCATTTATTGGGTCAGACTGCATCCGTTCATTCTCAAATGCTCCGCTGATATGCATACTCCGGTTATGCAGAGGATTGGTTTCTCCCAGCAGGAGATTCTGCAAGAACAGCTCTAAATACTCCGTCGTCTCATGCACGCCCTTCTTCAGGTTCGTATAATTTGCCCTGACCATGGCATTACGGAAATACCAGGCGTTTTTGGCAAATATATCGTTCGTCACATCAAATCCCAGCGACCGCAGATACTTGATAAAGAAGACTGCTGTCGTCCGCGTATTTCCTTCTCCGAATACATGGATCTGCCACAACCGGGATATAAACTTTGCCAGATGTCGGATCACTTCCTGCATTGTCAGCCCGGCGTAACTGAAATCCCGCTCCTGAGACAGGTCATATTCCAGAGTCTCTCGAAGTTCCGTTGCTCCGCCGTACAAAACCGTATCGCCGTCCAGTACCCATTCACTCTTAGTGATGTTATAGTCCCTGATCTTGCCAGCATGGAAATAGATTCCACGGAACAGTTTTCCATGAATCGCCAGATACTGTGTGGTGGAAAATACAAATGCTTTTTCTGAAAGAACTGCAGCGATTCTCGCGGAAACTATATCCGCTTCCTCCGTCCGATCATCACCCGTCTTTGGGTTTTCTTTGTAATAGGACTCGATCATCTCCCGTGCTTTTGCCAGGGAGATGCTGCCCTCGATATTGCTTTTTGCCGTCTCCTTCAAGTAGCTGGAAGGCTCCAGCCCGTCAACTGCCTGCAGGCCGATAGCAGTCTGCCAGTAATAGGCAGACTCACGTTTGGACGGCTCTGCCTCCCGGAGATATTCCTCAAACGGATCTCTTTTCAAATCCTTTTCCAGTGCCATATCGTCTCCTCCGTAAGCTGACTTTTCCTGCTCCTGATGTTCCTCCAAAACAGTGCGCTCCGCTTCCCGCGCCAGATCCTTTACGTCTTCAAGATACTCATACTGATCATTCTCTCCGATCCGATCAAATTCATAATGCGCGAAAGTGCATCTTCATATGTATACAGTTACTATTCTTACACCTATTAACATTATAGCCATAATCTCGCATTTCCAAATCTCCTTCACCACTATCCCAAAACTCAAATTTATTATACAACACTGATTCTTTTCAGAAAACTTAAAAATGTATCCCCCCCTCAAAACCAGCCAAGGCGGCAGCTTCCGCTGCCGCCCCTAATCTCTCTTCATATTCACGCAATCTGCATATTAATAAACAAATCCCCCAGGCTGACGCCGATCGGTTTCTTTGCTAAGTGGAGATCTTGGAGGATACTTTATCATTGCTAATGCCACATCAATGGTTTCATCCGTTCCGGTACCGGCTCCGAAATTCTGCGGGTGTACAGTTCGCATATCGCTTGAATATACGGTAAAAATACTGTAGATCGTCATATCCGCACTGTGCCGCGACATCCTTTATCTCATCATCTTCATAAATAAGAAGCCGCTCTGCCTCTCCCATACGTTTGCTGATAATATATTCATTTATGGTATATCCGGTTACTGCTTTAAACTGCCTGCTCAGGTTTCCTTCGCTTGTATAAAACAATTCTGCCAGATTCCTGATTTTCAACCTTTCCCGGTAATGTGCGTCCAGATAGTTAATTGTTTCCGAAATGAGTTCTTTTTTTCCTCTTGGTCTGTGCTCGGGACGCGGTACATAAGCCTTCACTCTGTTTCGGATTATATTCAATGTCATCTCCAGGAGTGCGCTGCATATATCGCCCTGATCACTTTCATTATAATGAAGCATCATGTACCGGAACGCAGCCTCCATCAAATCATACGCTTCTCCACAATCAATAACCGGTTCCATATAATCCGGCAATATATTATTTTCTGTCAGACCGTTCCTGTGGATTCCCCCGATTTCAATGCAGATCTGTTCCAACGGATCGTGCGGGTCAGACTTTTCGGCATGCTGAAGGCCTCCATTTTTGGCAACCAGAACCCCCTTGCGGATCACCCGCTCCATGCTTCCTGCATAAAACGTGCCGCAGCCGTTGATCAAAAGAGACAGCTCTGCCGAATTCTCATGTATATGCAGCGGGAAACTCCAGTTCGCCTGCGGTGCAACATAGATAATATCTTTGATAAATGGATGATCTTCTGTCTGATTCATCTTTTCTCCATTCCTGATCTGCTTTCGAAGTGCAAGCAGAATCATCCAACCAAATATCAGAATCGTGCAATAAAATATACTTAAACAAGCTCTATTTCATGAATGTTTGCCTGTATTTTACAATGATCTTGCAGGATCGTCAAATTGTTTTCTGATCAGATTCTGCATATGATTGTCTTAATTTAAATGACCTTTTCAAATAAAACTATAAACTATTAAGGAGAAAAACATGATTAAAATTGTTGCAAAAATGCATCTGAAAGAAGGCGCACTGAAAGAATTCAAAGAACTTACCGTCGATCTCGTCGCTAAGGCAAAAGCCGAGGAAGGCAGCTGCGGTGAATACAGCTTTAACCGGAATCTTGCTGATCCATGCGATATCTGTGTCGTAGAATTCTGGAAAGATCAGGCAGCGATCGATTTCCACAATAACACCGAACATTTTACAACCACATTCCCGAAGCTTGCCGCTCTCTGCGACAGAGATCCGGTTGTGGAACTTTTCGAGGAAATCTGACACATCATACATCCTGCTCACTTAATAATGGATTACTGAAATTCAGGAGGTATTTATGGAAATGAGAGGTGCCATGTATCATGGACTTCACCATGTTACATTAGAAACGTTTGAAAAGCCGGAGCCCACACCCGACGGAATCGTGGTAAAAAATGTACGTTCCGGTATCTGCGGAACGGATCTGCATGCTTACGAGATCAACGGTCCTGAAGTCGGCATTTACCCGGGAAATCAGTTTGGTCATGAGATGTCCGGTATTGTCTATGAAGTCGGCGCAAACGTTACAGATTTTCAGGTGGGTGAACGTGTATTTGTCAATCCGGTAACATTCCGTGTGCCGACAGAGGATATGAGTGTTTTGATGAGCTGTGATATGGCTGGTGCATTTTCTGAGTATATCCGTGTCGATGCACCAAAGTCCGAATACAACATCTTTAAACTCAGCGATGACCTTTCCTGGGACATCGCAGCACTCACAGAGCCAGTCAGTGTAACGCTGAACGGAATCCTGAAATGCAGGCCAAAACCCGGGGACAAGGTCATTATTTACGGAGGCGGTATCATCGGACTTTGTGCGCTTGCATGCTTCAAATGTCTGGGAATATCCGATGTCATTGTTACTGCGCGAAATCCCTACCGCTGTGCAAAGGTACAGGAAATGGGCGGCATTCTTTGCGATACAACCAGAACAACCGTCCCTGATTTTGCAAAATCCTGCTGGGGCACATTGACGGGAAACAACGGCGAGGACACCTGGAATGCAGATATTGTCGTTGACTGTGCCGGCTATCCGGGCTCATTTTCTGAAATACTTCGCTATGCAAAATGCGGATCGCAAATTGCAATTATCTCTCTGGGAACCTCCACAGAGCATCTGGTCGAGAATGACCTCTGCTGTAAGGATGCAAGCATCCACGGATCCTTCGCATATACACCGGCTGTTAATCGCAGAGCAATTGATATCATGACGGAAAACCAGGATGTTTTCGCACCGATTATCACATCCTCCTACGATCTGTCTGAAATTGCGGAAGCATTTGAGGCCGCTGCTGATCATCAGAAAAATGTAAAGGTTCTGATCCATCTGTGATCACTAAACGCTCGCTTCCGGTTCACCTCCCTGCAGGCGTATACACGAATCGCCCGGCCTTCTGCCGGGCGATTGTATAATGCGAAGAAAGCACCATGATCTTCACGACCATGGTGCTTTTTCAGTACGTTCAGAGACGCGAGCATCTCCAGGACGATCTGGGAGAGATGTCGGACGGATATCCGTCAGCTTCTGCTTCGAAGATACCTCTCGAATTCATCCCTCTCTCCTTCTGTGCCATTACAGATAAAACAGAATCCTTTTCCGGTTCCTGCGATCCTGATGATCTCGTCGATGTACCAAAGTTCTCTGCTGCCGTTGATAAATACCTGACAGAGTTTGCCAGCGCCAATAATCTTTTTATATAGATCCGGCCACTGATCCAGGCCCGGCGCACCGGCCCCATTAATCCATTGCACGGCATCCAATTCATCCACTGACAGAATCGAATCCAGATGACGGACAGCTTCCGGCCCGTCCAGATGGTACATCGTCCGTGGAATATGCCGACATTCTTTTCTGAGAATCGGCAGATAATATTCATCATACATATCCGGACCGATCATAGCTGAGAAATCATTCTGCAGCACAAAATATGGTTCTTTCGAAAGCATCGATGCCCATGCAGAATATCCCGGAATTTTCCCGGTATCAATTACAGTATCAAAATAATCATACGCTTTGATAAACTGCATATGAATATTAGACAATGCCCGTTTAACACCGGCCTCATTATCACATAGATCCAGCAACAGTACATTGGGGTCCCGAATGGATGAAAGAATATCGCATATACCGCCCAAATCCGGAAATCCGATCGCCATCCGTCCGTCGAACCGGTTTTGTACTGCTTTCGTAATCTCTACAGAGCGGACAAACAGCCTGTTCTCCAGATCCAGAGACCGCTCTGCAATCTCTTCGAGACCAAGCTCCATCTTTTCAAACCACACAGTTCCATGCTGATGATCGATTTCAAATGGCTGCCCGAGATATCCGCCCAGTATGCCGGTCGGTCTCATATAAAATACCGGAAATGCATCTCCCAGAAATATTAGCTTCTCATATGCCGCTTCGACACATTCCGCCACCTCTTCAGGCGGCATTTCCATGTCATACATCGCATCCAGCACGCTTCTCCGGAAGTCAGGCGTAAATAAATCACCTTCTGCTTTCAGATCTGGGATTAAAGTGACCTGTATGATGGGTCTTTCCAGTTTATGTGCCCACCACTGTTCAAATACCTCTGTCAGGCAACTGAATTTCTCCTTCGTAAACTTCATCCTACTATCTCCAAAGTTTTCCCTTCTCGTCAAATATTCCTTTTCAGGAAGTCGGAGACATCCATTCCCACCTCCGGAATGCGTTTTATAAATCTCTACATTCCAGAAGCCTGTGTGAAAATCTTCCCGGTACAAGATCTTATTTTACCATTATCTTGACAGTAACTGACTTCGTCAACGGTTTATAATTTACATCCCCCGCTGCGCTGACCTTAATCTTGACTTTGTATGTTCCCTTCTTCAGGCCTTTCTTAATCGTAAGTTTTCCGGTTTTGGAATTAACCTTAAAGTATTTCTTAAACTTTGCTTTTGATACGCTGGCCAGTTTATATTTCAGTGTCCCCTGACCTTTGTTCTTGAATTTTATCAACTTGGAAACAGCCAGCTTCTGATTCTTCCCTTTCAACTTATTATATTTGACTGTTACCTTTTTAGAACTGATCTTCAACAGATTATCTGTCCTGGTGATTGTCGACGGTTTTTCTGCCTTGTTGATCTTAAAGGTCTTTTTGATTGTACCCGTCAGATTTCCTTTTCCAATAATGATAACCGCAGCTGTCCCAACTTCTTTATTATTTTCATATGTCACCGTGTAGTCCGTGCCGGGTTTCAATGTCATACTTCCGAGTTTAACGACCGGAGAAGGTGTAATCGCCTTCCCGGTATAAGCAATATCTGCAATTCCACTGACTGTCGTATCACTGATCGCTGCAGGATCAATTACAAAAGACCTGACAATCTGGCCCGCATATTTATCCTTTCCTGTAATGATAACCTGCGCTTCTCCTGCATTGATATTATTTTTATACGTGATTGTGTAATCGATCCCCTCATCAATCCCCATTGAATTATAGTAAACGCTTACCGGCTGGACCTGCGGGCTTCCGTTATATGTCCGCGGCTCTTCATAATCATATACATCACCATACTTTGAAATATCTGCTGCAATCTCTATATAATTACTCGAAAAACTTTTTTCTCCGCTGCCAGACCCGAAAATAAAAACGATCCGCAGCGCATCTCCGTAAATACTGTCCCAATCACCGAGCACCTTTCTGCATAATCCATCTGCACCAACGGTAAGCTCACCATACAAAGCATATTCATCGTCCCTTCCCCATGTCTCGATACGATAGTCCACTCCGCCAAGATAAAGTTCCATCATCTCATCATTCAATTTAATAAGATCATCAGGATCAAAAGAAAACTCGTTTTCCACGATGATCTTCCCATCAGTGAGCCCTTTGATATTATTCTCATCCAAATGGAAATCATCTGACCATGTTCGCTAGCATTAACACGAGCTACAACAACGGAGCAAAGGTAATCCTGTGCTCCGTGATTCTTGTCTTAATCATCTAGGTTTTAGAAGGGCGTGTTTCCATCGGTTTACGAACTTTTATATCTCGTCTTTCAGTTCTTCCAGATTGTCAAATTACAATCTATATGGCAGAATGATGGACTATTTCAATATTTCCGACAGCGTCTGCATAATGGCATTGATGTCATACGGTTTTGCCAGATGACCGTTCATTCCCGCTTCCAGCGCGATTTTCCGATCCTCTTCAAAGGCATTGGCAGTCACGGCAATGATCGGGATCTTTGCTTTTTCCGGATCCTCCATCATGCGGATCCGCTTTGCTGCCTCATATCCATCCATGACCGGCATCTGGATATCCATCAGGATCACGTCATAGGTTCCCGCCGGAGACTGCTCCATTTTTTCGACGGCTTCCTCTCCGTTTGATGCAATATCGATCGAAAAGCCGGCATTTTCCAGGATCGCCACCGCGATCATCTGGTTCATTTCGTTGTCTTCCGCAAGAAGGATTCGTTTTCCTGTGAAGTCCACAGCGGCAGGTGCTTCGTCGGCAGCATTTTTTTCACCAAGGAACGGTTTTGCCAGTACGCTTCTGAGTTCCGACAGAAAGATCGGTTTGGAGCAGAAAGCGCTGACCCCGGCCTGTCTGGCCTCATCCTCGATATCTGACCAGTCATAGGCTGTCAGTATAATGATCGGGGCATCGTCACCGACGATCTTCCGGATCCTCCGCACGGTCTCGATACCATTCAGATCCGGCATCATCCAGTCGATGATATAGACCTTGAATTCGTCTGCCTGATCCTTTGCCTCTTTGGCCCGGACCACAGCTTCCTTTCCGTAGTTGGTCCAGTCGGGACGCATGCCGATATCACGCAGCATTGCGCTGACAGAAAGGCAGGAATTCATATCATCATCAGCCACCAGGGCACGCAGGCCCTGAAGCTCCGGAATCGTTTCGGATATGTTTCTGGTTTCGCCGATTCTGCACGGGATCCGCACAACAAACTCCGATCCCTTTCCTTCTTCGCTCTGGACAGTGATCGTGCCGCCCATCATATCTACGATGTTTTTGGTAATCGCCATGCCAAGTCCGGTGCCCTGTGTGCCGCTGACCGTACTGGTTCTTTCCCTGGTGAACGCTTCGAAAATCGTCTTCTGGAATTCCCTGCTCATTCCAATGCCGTTATCCTTAATGCGGAACACAAAGTTCGCGATATCCGTATGAGCCGACGGCTCCTCGATCAGCCGGAAACCGATGGTTCCTCCGGCAGGCGTAAATTTGATGGCATTGGACAGGATATTAAGCAGTACCTGATTCAGGCGAAGCTTATCCGTAATGATATCTTCATGCTTCACATCCTGCGTATCGATCAGCAGTTCCTGCTGCTTTGCAGTGACATTTGCCTGGATGATGGTTCTGAGATCATGGATAACATCCGGCAGATGGACATTCGTTTCTTCGATCGTAACCTTTCCGCTTTCGATCCTGCTCATGTCCAGAACGTCATTAATCAGCGAAAGCAGATGCTGGCTGGACACCGTAATCTTCTGCAGATAATCCTTTACCTGCTCCGGATGGTCCATGTGGGAAGCCGCCAGTGCCGTGAACCCCACAATGGCATTCATCGGTGTGCGGATATCATGGGACATGTTGTTCAGGAAAATTGTCTTGGCCCGGTTCGCATGGTCCGCTGCGATCAATGCGTCAGAGAGTTCCTTCTGTTTTTCCTCCAGTTCAATGCGGACGGTTTCTTTTTCTCTGATCTGCGCGCGGGAGCGCCGGTTGTCGCGGATCAGCAGAGAAATAATGACAGCGGCGATCGCCAGGATGCCCAGAATAAATATTCCGAGATGCTGCCGTACCAGATCGAAAAAGCTGTAGGAATACAGGCCGTCGGCATAGCGGTATGCCTGGTTCTGTCCATAGTCGATGCCAAGCACGTTAATTCCCCGGTTAAGGAGCTTCAACAGGCCTTCACTTCCCATCGCCACGCCATAGCACCGGTCATCGCTCTGGCTTAACTGCAGAAGGGAAAGGCTCTCGTAACGGGTATTTTTCAGCATGTCATTTGCTCTGAGACCGTTTAATGTAGTCGCATCTTCTTTGCCCGAAACAACTGCATCGAGGCAGTCATTCGCTGATGGATAGTAAGTGATCTCTGCATCAGGGAAGTGTGTGCGGACATAGTAATACTGCATCCGGTTGTTTTCGTTAACAGCAAAGCGCGAAATATTATCCCTTTTGAATTCTCCTTTGAAAACGATCTCCGTTGCGGCGGAAACGACAGGATTGCTCTGATAGATTCCGCTCTCCTCCGAATAATACAGACCGCCGCCCACCGGGAAACCAGTGTCGATCGCACCTGAAACAAGATCCGCGATCATATCATCGTAATTCTGATAGCCATGATAGCTCACAGAAAGCGTATCGATGTTCAGACTTTTCAGCAGCTGTTCCGTGACATCCGTCACAATGCCGGATGCCTGTCCGTTCTCGTCTGTGTCGCTGTAAGGAAGATACTTCTCCAGATATCCGACTTTAAGTTCACTATGCGACGCAAGCCATTCCGTCTCTGCGGCGGAATGCACGCGGCTTGCAAGACTTCCGGAATAGTATTTCACACTGAGGGAATTCAGATAATTCGGCTCCTCCACAGTCAAAAGCGTCTGTGCGGTATTTAACTGCTGAAGGAGATCCGGCCTTTTGATATTGACCGTAAGATAATAGTCTGATGTCCCGAATGAATACATGATCGCGGCATTTTCCGCACTGAATCCGCTGTCGCCCTCACCTGCAAGAACATCCAGTTCCCCTGCATTGAAAGAAGCAAACAGACTGTCATAGTCCGGGAAGGTAATGACCTCCGCCTTCACACCGTGCGAATCCAGAAACTCACGCAGCGTGTCCTCGATAGCGCTTTCCATAACACCGATTCTTTTTCCTTCCAGCGTCACCGGATCCTCATTGATTTCCGTGTCCCCTTCATGCTTTACCAGGTTGTAGGACTCATGGCCCATAGCAGCATCCGGATAACCGATCAGGCCAATCCTGTCTTCTTTTAGGGCAAGCCCCGCCAGAAGATCGATCTCGCCGTCCAACAGCATCTGGTACAGATCAGAAAAGGAACCATATACATAATCGTATTTCCAGCCGGTATACTCTGCCAGCTTCCGGTAATACTCATATCCATAGCCTGACTTTACAGCACCTTCCTGCGCGCCCTCCTGAAAGATCTCATTCTCATAATAGCCGACCCGAACTGTCTTCGTGCCCTCTGCACGGGCGGTGATCGGAGCCGCGAGGGAGAGAATCAGACAGACAGCGATGAGCAGACAGGTGTGTTTTCCGATTTTGTGCATATGTGAATATCCCATTATCTATCCACCTTCCAGCCGAATGATTTAATCCAGTTATACTGTAAAGTATAATCCAGATAACGAAAAAGAGCCATGACTTTATGAGCCATGGCCATTTCTATGCCAAAAATACAGCACCCGCAAGGAGTGATGATAGCTTGAAAAAGAAATCGGGAACATCGACAACCGAAGTTGTATGTTCCCTTTAAGAGGAGACAGGGGAGGTTCTCTGTCTCCTTCCGATTGACTTCACCAGATCACCAGGCGTTCATCCGGTGCGAGATACATCGCATCGCCTTCCTTCACATCAAAAGCATCATTGAATTCATCAAACTGCTGGAACGTCACGTTGGTATCGAGATATAGAAGCGGGTGTCTGTCCATTCCCATGATACATGCCAGTGCATATTCCGGCGTATGCAGGGAGGCGGCCAGCCGGGCCCGTGTCTCAAAAAAGCGCTTGTAATCAAACTCATTCTGTCCGGCCGCATAGGTCAGCCGGGCCTGCATGCCGCAGATCTCGGCGAGCGCCTCCTGTGTGCAGACCGATCCGTCCACCTGCTGTCCCTCCCAGACAGAGATGCCGTCGAAGTACTTTGTGATTTTGTCTGTGCGCCGCTGATACTCCTCGAGGTCAGCAGGCGTAAGCAGTGACGCCTCAAGATCCTTTCCTTCCGCATCCTTGAAGATATCTGCCGGATCAAGTGCGTGTGCCGGTTCGTGGAAGAGCGTGTACCCGGTAATGCCACCCATGAGTTCTTCAAGTGTGATCTCACCTGCCTCATAACGCACTACTTCCTCCTCAACAGCGCCTGCACTCACAACAAAGCTGTTATTTTCTGCATTATAGGCTCCGACTCCCCCGAGAATTGAAGGATCCTCCCACAGGCGGTCATCGATCTCTGTGCCTGTGAGACTTGCATTGCGGGCAAGGTCGTTCAGCCAGATCGCCCGGCGTGCGCCATAGTAACCAAGCCCTTCGATGTCGAGGCCGGAGTAGTCCTCCCAGACATCGGGATAAACAAGATCCAGGCCCATTGCATCCAGTTTCCCGGTAAGCTGCTTTTTGGAGTCATCTGAGAGCCACGCGCTGGCGTTAATGTTCTTCTTGTGAGCCTCAACCGCCTCGACCGTGAGGTTTGTAATAAATTCTTTTATATGTGTCAGGTCGTATGCCTCCACGTAGGCACGGCCGACCAGCGTGGGGGCAATCTCCACAATAAGGTTCAATGCTGTTTCCGGGGCTGTTTTGTTGCGCTCCGGCATTGTGAGCGGAATCGGATCGTCAATATTTGCTGCACAGTCTGCCAGCCAGGCGGCAAAGGCTTTTGTATCAAGCCAGCCTGCTGTCTCCAGCACATACCCGCAGATCAAATAGCTGCGCAGCTGATCAATGTGTTCGTCCGTGTAAAGTTCAGCAGCTGCACGCAGTTCTGACGCATCTCTGACCTCAAATGTCTCTGCTGATCCGTATCCCCGTTCCTCTGCAAGTTCACGCAGCGGGAAATTGCCGGTAAGCTTGTCCAGCTGATCGATCGTATAGTCTGTGTCTTCGCCCTGTTCCTCACCGCTTTCCTCCGTGAGCTTCAGGATCTCTTTTTCCAGATCAAGACGTGCTTCAAATGCTTTTTTTGCTTCTTCGTCCGTAAAGCCCGCACGTGTCAGAACATCATGTACAAGGGCATAACGCGCCTGATAGACGTCACTTTCGGGATCGACTGTCGCGGCATCCATACCCATGGTTCCTATTGTCGCACCAAACGTCTCATCTGACAGCCCGATGCCGGTGACCCAGCGGTGCGTATTGTAATCCCGGCTGTTGCTTACTTTGATAAATGTCGGAACGCCCGCGCTTCGTTCAAGATCAAGCAGGAAGGCATTCAGCTCTTCGATGGTGGAAATAGAACGGATATCGTCGATCACCTTCTTCGCAGGTTCGCATCCGGCTGCATCGCGCGCTTCTGTATTGACAAAAGCATTGAACAGCAATTGCGCCTGACGCGCATCATGTCCGGAAAGCATTTCCCCTGCAAGCGCTTCCCGCATCCGCGCATTGACCCCGGCCGTCCGATCTCGACTCGTGACCGGTGAACCTTCCGGCAGTTCATTCGAGACGATCCATTCCTTATTTGCATAAAGATAGAAATCATCTGCCGGCGACGTCTCAGTATCAGCCGTGACATTGCCGGGAATGCATGAGGCTATCCAGGGTTTGCCGCCTGTGACATCGTCAGGGATTTCAGGCATCTCCGGTTCCTCTTCGGGGAGACCGGCTTCGTCCATGCCTGCTTCAGCTTCTTCAGACGAAGCCGCTGTCTCCTGACCGGCTTCCGATTCTGCGGACGAAGCCGCTGTCTCCTGAACAGATTCAGTTTCTGCGGATGAAGCTGCTTTTTCGGGACCGGCATTTGAGCACCCGGAAAGACATGCTGTCCCAAATAACATGCCGGCGAACAGGAAAGCGAGCAGCCGCTTCATAACCGAACTTTGTTTTTTAATCATTGCACATCTCCTTGCTTAATCTCTCTAAATTGTAGAACTCTGTGTAATCAGGTATCGTTACGGTAATGTCACCATCTTCCGGAAAATTAGGATCTTCAGGGATTGTGATCTCGATGTTCTTAACCGCTCCGTTCTGGTCTTTCGGGATCAGATCAACATCGACGGGAATACCGTCATCATGCGAAATGCCCGCCTGATCGGTCAGTCTACATCTTGCTGAACTCATCGTATACAGAAAACCTTCCGGCGTGCCGAATGCTCCTACGCAGCAGGTACCGCCTCCGCTCTGCTCTCCCAGGATCTTATATCCTGCATCCTTCATAAGCAACGGGAGCATACTTCCGCAGGAATAAGAGGATCTGCTGGTCAGAATCCCGATGTTCAGATCCGGCTTTTTGTCATCTTTGCTGTCGATGACTTTGTCCAGATTGCAGTCTGCGCGGAATGTCTCCTCCCTTATGACGCCGGTATATACATTCTCACTCTTCATAGATACCGTGCTGCTGCCTGTCAGCATCGCATAGACAGCAAGCATTTCATCCGAAAGGCCGCCGCCATTGTTCGAGATATCCAGGATAAAATTTTTCACCTCCGGATCTGCGGATGCCCGGTCAAGTGCGTCCCTCACGATAAGAACCGAATCAGGAATCCGATCCTGACCAATATTGTCCATAGCCGGTTTGTCTGCATTTCCTGCATAATAGTCTTCCCAGAGATCTGTGATCTCGCATTGGAACGTGTCTAGTATACACACTGCCGTGTCACCCTGCTTCACGTATGTCTCTTCGCTGCAGTGCAGCATATTCTCCCGCAGAGCCGCTCTTGCGTACATCATTTGCTCATCCCATTCCAGATTGGCCGCAGGTACATCCATGTCATCAAGAAGCGTATCGGTTTCTTCTTTGACCTCAAAATACGCGTCCATCAGTTCTTCATCCGACAGCGCGCTGTTTGTTATATTCTTAAGCGAAGTGTGGCCTCCGTCGCCAAGCAGTTTCTGCAGTGCCGCGATTCCGGCAAAATAATCCGCATAGCTGTCAGACTTCAGAAGTTCTGTGATTTTTTCCCCCGGCTCTCCGAGCTCCTGCAGCGCGTACGCCAGGCCGCCCTTCTCCAGATCCTTATGGATATATTCTTTCCCGGGCTTTCCGTAGAAATGATCGATATTAAAGCACAGTTCATTGTACGAGAATTCGATCAGATCTTTCTGCCTCGTGCCGCCCTTTGCCGCGTCCTTCAGACGTGTACTGTAGTAATCGCTGTCATGATCCGAAAAGAGAGACGCGTCAGGATTTTCACAGAAATAGAAGTTTTCCCCGTTATAAGCGGTGTAGTGAAAATCCGGATCGGACGTCAGGTCAGATATGGTCGCAACAGGGAAATATACATCATCTTCCTCTCCGCGCACATCAATGTCATACTTACCCATATCATAAAATACTTCTTTTTTCTCATATTCAGCTCCGGCAAACGTGAGAAACGGTCCTGTGTCACAATTTTCGCCGGTTAATCCCGCACCGACAAGAGACATCTGATTGATCCACCCGGTAATGTCATCTGTCGTCAGAACATCCGCCTCCACATCGACAACAGCCTCCCCTGTCCCGCTGCGCAAAAGATAAGTGCCGTCTTCTTGTTTTGTCACCTGCATTTTGGGCACGTCCGGTTCCTTTGAATTCTTCAGCACCGTCGCATAATAGTCTTTGATGCTGACATACGGCACATTTGGCTGATCTTCATAAAACCGCAGCGTAATCTGCCCGTCCCGGGTGTTTTCGGCCAGTTCGATGTTTCTGTAAACATCAACCTGCTTTTCCGTGTATTGCAGATCATCTTTTACACCATCGGTATGCGTCCCGGCGACTGATCCGCATCCACAGACAGACAGCGGTAAGAGTATCGTTGTGATGCCCAGGAAAAGCCGGCGGACGGCGTGACGTTTTTCAATTGCTTCTATATTCCTCATACTAACACCTGTATATATTGCTTATTATGCTGCCGGCTTCGCTTCGATCAGAACGGTTCCTGTTAATCCGCGGTCTCTTTGGAAGCCGGTACCTTGAAATTAATCATTATTATATACCGATTGAAGTCATAAAGCGAACTGTTCTTAGACATCACAGCTGCTGCGACAGATTTTCAGACATAAAAAGCACCTGTTCAGGATGCAGACTCGATGAAAGAATCTGCTGATCCGGAACAGGAACTTTTGCTATCCTCTGCATGATATTATTATTATCTTTCCTGCGGCCAGGTGCTGTCGGGCCATTCATCCGTCCCGGCAAGCTTTTCAAAGGTATCAATCACAACCGCCGTGTTCTCATCGACATGCTGCATTACAAATTTCATGTTGTCCTCCGGGATCGCAACACAGCCGCCGGTAAACGGCTTTGCAGGCCCGAAGCAGTGCAGGAAGATGGCCGATCCCTTACCGGGGATGCCTTCTTCATTGTAGCTGATATTCAGACAATACTGATAGTGATAGATGTAATCAATAATATGCTCTGAATCTCCGCTCTCAACATCCAGTCCCGGAAGATCTTTGAGATTGACCAGCTCATTATAATGGTATCCCTCCCGCGGATCACCTGACCAGTAAGTATCGTTATCCACTTTTACATAAGGGATGGCGCATCCCGGATCGTCAGCAATTCCAAATGCACGGTTGAAACGGAAGACACCTGTCGGTGTTTTAGCATCGCCCTCGCGGGTCTTTCCAAGTCCGCTTTTTCCGATGAAGCCCGGTGTCGTCATAACCATGTGCCAGGTGCCGTCATCCTGTTTCTCATGCAGTGAGACCCATGCATCCGTGGCTTCTTCATTAAATGCAGCTACGACAAGCATCTGATCCGTATCTTTTGCAGCATCGAGTCCGCCAACCCAGTCCGGAGACTCCACGTCAATACCTGTATAGCCGCCGGAACTTTGCGCGGCTGTATCTGCTTTGCCTTCATTGCGTGCAGCACCAGAACTGCCGCCGCATCCGGCGAGCATCACAGCCAATCCAAGTGCAGCTGCTCCTAAAACTACATGTTTGATTGTTTTCATAGCAAGTACCTTCCTCTCACTTTTTTATTAATAGCAGACTCACCGGGATCCCATAGATTGTAAATCGCGATCTCCGATCGCGCGCGAGCTGCGCAACGCACGAAGTGCGTCTTCCTCTGCGCAGCTCTGCGATCCGCCGGAGGCTCAATCTTCAACACGGGCTTTAGACCCATGTTGAAGATTGATCTGTTACATGGTTTCCGATTCCGGTACTTACAGAATAATGCGCGCTGCCCAACAAATGTCCAGTCTCATCCGTTTTCATATCCGGAGATCAGATTCTCCAATCTATCTCTTATCTCTGTCCACAAATTTTAATGCAATCACAGCGACTCCTGCAAAAATGGCCAGAAGCAGCAGAATCGCGCCCCAGTTGAGCCCGACATTCGCAGCTGTACTGGCATACATGCTTTCTGTATGATAAGAACCGGACCACTGGAGAAAATCCTCCCTGTATCCGTTCTGTTCCGCATACACGAGAATCTCCTTCAGCGGCTTTTTTCCAATTGATATCTCCTTAATAAACCTCACAAGCTTTCCATTTCCAATGGAAGTTTGATTTGATAAAAGCCTCGCAATGACGTATAATCGGGCTGTAAATGTAATGGGGTTCGCATACCATTATTTTACAATAATGCCCGGGTTTTTAATTTTTATAAAAGAAATCCGGCCTGAAGGTCGGATTTCTTCTGCAGAAAAAACTGCCGCACTAATTTCTTAGTGCGACAGCCCCTTTGATTACTCTCCTTCCGGGTCATATTTCAATATGTCGCCGGGCTCACATTTCAGTGCCTTGCAGATACTGGCCAGTGTCGAAAAACGAATGGCATTGACCCTGTTATTTTTGATTTTTGAAAGATTTACATTTGTTATTCCTACTTGATCCGCAAGGTCATTTAGAGACATGTGTCTTCTTGCCATCATGACATCCAGTTCAAGAATAATTTTTCCCATATTATCCTCCTTGCTGTTCATACAGCATCATAGGTCATATCCGATTCGCATAATCATATCGATCCGCAGCACGGATCATACAAGACCATCAACGTCTTTCTGCAGTTCTATGCCGTAAGTGAAGAATCTGGACAGACAGATTGCAACAAGACCGACTATGATGAAGTGCAGATCCATGGAGCATTCGATCTCCGGGCCCAGTGCAATATGTGCAATGATATCCATAATAAGTCCGACAACAGGAATTGCAATCAGGAAGATACCGATTTCGCGTACCATGCGAATGTTATCCGGCTGGAATGGTGTCTGCCCTTTGGAAAATCTGGTTTTGCCTTCTGTCGTTTTGAAGATCAGATAAATATTGCGGCAGATCATTGCCATCAGGGCCATCATGATAAGGATTGTGATGAAGAATATTGTGTATGCTCCTCCGATTGAATTGCCGGCAGAATCAACGGTCATAATGCTAAATCCAAATGAAACCAGATCTTTCCCGGCAGAAGGATCTACATCTGTAAGCTTAGAAATAAAACTGAAATGTCCGCTTGCAATACCGGCAATAATTACGGCAACGATTGCACATCCAACCCAGTAACCCACTTCCGCTATTTTGGATAGAATGGTAACGATTTTATTGAGTTTCATAATGATATCTCCTCCTTTTTCAAAGACAATTATTTCGTTTCGCGTAAATTAATTATCGTTTTTCGATAATCAAAATATACATCATGCCATCTCGTTTGTCAATACATTTTTAATGTTTTTCGATAATTATTTATGCTTTTACGCAAATAAAGCGACTGCAGTTAATTACTTCAGCTGTGTGTGTGAAGAATTCGTATACGACATGAAATAAGCAGATCGATCCCGGCAAAATAAAAACCGAAAGGAGCGATCCCATGTACAAACTGAATATCGACTGTAAAAAGCTCCTGTTCAGGATGCAGACTTGATATATAAATCTGCCGGTCCGGAACAGGAGCTTTTATTTTGCGGGAGGAGACAGGGGACAGTTCTCTGTCTCCTTACTTAAGTTTAATAATCACATTAATGTCAGGATCTACCAACTTTTTGAAAACATCCGCATCTTCCGGTTTTCCTACGATGCTTCCGTAATGGATTGGAATTACTGCTGTCGGTTTCATCTTATTAACTAATCCGGCAGCCTCTTTTGCAGTCATCGTATATGTCCCGCCGATCGGTACAAGGGCGACATCACACTGAATACCCTGCAGCTCCTTTACCGCATCGGTATCACCGGCAATATAATAACTGACTCCATCCATTTCCAACAGATAACCGAGCCAGCCATTTCGTTTTGGATGAAATGGTTTCAGTTTATTGTATGCCGGCTGTGCCTTGACTGCAAGATCCCCGATCCGAATATGCTCTCCCGGAGATACCAGGTGCAGATTCTCTCCTCCTGTCAGCTTCTGAAGTTCTTTCTCCATGCTGACCGGTGCGACATAAATCGTATCATTTTTGCATACTTTTGCAATGGATTCCGGATCAAAATGATCGTAATGTGCATGTGTTATGCAGATGAGATCTGCATCCTGTGAAACGGTCCTGATTTGAAATGGATCAAAATATACTGTTCTGGTGCCTTCTATCCGAATACTGCTTTGTGTATTAATTTGAATATGGCTATACTGCATATATCCTTCCTCCATTAGCCGGCATCTTTGCCTTAATCCCTGCCAGCTCGCCATTCTTCTATTGTCAGGCAGTTTACATGACCCGTACGTTTCTCATTCATCAGAGGAACATCCAAATCTTTTGTTGTCCATTGATAACGGAATCCACATTTCTCCTGAACACGTTTTGATTTGTAATTTCCATCATAATAGCCGCACCACACCTTCCTCATAGCAATTTCGTCAAAAGCATGGTGGAGAATTGCATTTACCGCTTCTGGTATGATTTCCCGTCCCCAAAACGGTTTCCCGAGCCAATAGCCGAGTTCACATTCATCATCCCGGTCAGTCATGTCCGTGCTGCCATTCAGTTTTAACTCGATGGCACCTATCGCCTTATTATCTGTTTTCAGGCAGACTGCGTATGCCTCCTGTCCAGTGAAAACCATTTTTTATGATTTCCTTACTTTCCTCAATGCTCTGATGCGGCGGCCAACCTGCAATCGGTCCGACATCCGGTTCTTTAGCATATTCATATAAACTCTCGGCATCACTTTCTTCCCAGCGGCGAAGAATCAGCCTTTCGGTTTCTAACATGAAATCACCCTCGATTACAATCCATCCGGAACGTTTAAACCCATTTATACTGTAAATTATAATCCTCATGAAGAAAAAGAGCCATGACAATTGTGCGTTCTTCTGACAAGTGATTATTCCAGAGGGTTCAGAGCCACCTGTCCGGATTTTGAGAGCCACTATTCCGGAGCCACAGAGCCACCCGTCCGGATTTTGAGAGCCACCATTCCGGAGCCACAGAGCCACCCGTCAACAGCTTATTCCACGGTGCTCTTTACATGAGCTACTCATGTCAAGAGCCTTTCGCGGCATAATGCTGCTGGCTCTCAAAGTCCGGATCTATGGCTCTGTCCAAACCGGACAGGTGGCTCTTTAGCGCCGTAATAATCAGACAAGTATTAAAAATCATGATTATAGATTCTTTCAGCAATCAAAAAGGGTTGAATAACCCAATTGTTTTGAAAATAAACTGTTTACAGGATAGCGATACTTCAATTCTGTTTGAAAGTGTATAAGTATGGTTTCTTGAAAAGTCATTATTAAAAATCGCCATATAAAACTCTTCTATAATGCTCTGTAATGTTTCCGCTGGATTAGGATCAATTTGATTTTCCTGAGAACCCACAAAATCATTAGTAAGAAACCTCTGAAGATTATCTGTTTCTAATAAAATATTTAAATCTGCTTTCCCATTACCAGTCATAAATCGTTGATATCTGTCCATATCGGTTATCTCAAATGCAAGTGCAATAGGCAATAAATACCTTTTCCATAAGGTACATGCAGTTTCATAAATATCGTAGCGGCATGCCATTCTATATAGTTTAGCGTATCTCAAACTCTCTCGTAAACTCATTCCAAGTCGTTTAACCATATGCTGACAAACCATTATACCTGTATGTATTGTACCGAAGTCCAGTTGAGCAATTTGCGAATCTTCTGTGATCGGAAGCATCATTCTCAAGTCAAAAAACCGATCCAGATATCGCGTTCCTTCTATATTTGTTCCGTAAAAATGACGAACTGTTTTTTCAAGCCCCTGAATATTAACTGCAAAAATAAATGTTATATTATCATGGTCAACAAAATGTTTTATTCTTTCTAACAGCTTAATAGCAAATGCAGGTGAACATCTATCCAATTCATCTATAATGATATTTAATCTGTTCCCTCTCTCAATATGCAACTCATTTAAATACCAATTTATGTTTTCTTTTAATTTGTGTTGGGTTTCAATTACATCTAATGGATTTTCTGATCTGGCACTTTTTAGAATACCAAAAATTTCATAGGTGCTGATTGAATCAATTACTTTTCCAGCTACTTCACCTATCTTTGGAGGCATACTCAAAAGTGTTTTCGAATTAGTTTCAATTGCAATGGCATACAAAAGAGAAAGAAGCGGATCTACGGAATCATCTTGATCCCAGGCATCATAATAAACTGTGTAAGAAACGTTTTCTGTAATACTCTCAGGCTCAAGCTTTCCTTCAATAAGATTTAATATACTATTTCTTATATTCTCTTCTATTTCAACCTGTGGATTCAATGCATCAAAAATCATCTTAGCCTGCTTAACGAAAAAAGATTTTCCAGTTCCCCAACCTCCATCTAGGGCAATTGTAACTGCTTCATTCATTGTCATTATTTCTTCGCAAAAAGAAAACAGAATTCTATTTCGTGCCAGCGAATCCTTTAACATACAATCCAAAATGTTATTTTCCGTAGGTTTGATATATTCCAGCAATTGATCGTGCCTCAACTTCCTTCTGTAGTTCTGCCTATTCAAACAGCATCTCATCAATCTCCATTATCTGTCTGAAAATAGCTTCCAGCACATCCACACAGATGCTGTTTCCCGCCAGTTTGATTAGCTTTCCGGTTGTAAACAACTTCTTACCCACATTAAAGTCCGGATCACATGTACTCACTCTCCTGAAATCTTCTTCATCAAATCCCATAAGCATAAAACATTCCCTGGGAGTAAGATATCTCCACTTTGTTTTTCCGGCAATGCCATTATCGTATGTAATCACTCCTGAATTTGGATTCCGATCCTGACGGGTAGTAACTGTATTTACACAAATATCTTTTATTGACTCTCCATCATATAACAGATCATTTTCCTGAAGGATTTTTTCACGTGACGGTGTATCATTTGGCTGACTGGCATCTGCTTCTCTGCGATAATCTGTGTTGTTATAATCCAGGCGCAGTACATCTTTCAGCCTAAATGAGCGAGTACTGTACTTTGATGCTATCTCTGCATTTTCCAGGTTGTTCTCATCAAAGTAACGACTAAGATACATATACTTCATAAGATCTTTGTCGCACAGAATACTTATCATATATGCACGTTCCCTCCTTTGAGGTACTCCAAAATTCCGTGCATTCAGACGATATATATGATTATAATATCCCAGCCCTTCGAGTGTTGATTTCCAGTCATTGAAATCTTCCCTGTGCGTAGATGAAAGAATATTCGTAACATTTTCCATCAGAAGAAACCGCGGAAGCCGCCTCTCATTTTCATGCATTTCCAGCAGTATTCTTTCAACTTCCCAGAGCATTCCGGATCGATTGTGAGCTTCTCTTGAAATACCCGTCTTATTCCCGTGCCAATAGCTGCACGCTGACAGGTCCTGGCATGGAAAAGAGTATGTGAATAAATCAATATCTTCAGGAACGTCCTGTCCTCTGACATCTGTAATACTGACCAGATTTCGTGTTTCTTTTATTGCAATATATAAAATACGTTTCAGATCTGCAGTCAGCCCAGAGATCATACCCGCATTCAGTTCTTTTTTTCCATCCATACTTATAGTCTGGTTTTGCAGGAAATCACTAATTTCTTCATCAGTAATATCGGCATATTTTTCAAAAGCTATTCCTCCATTATGGATAAGACAATACGCAATTATAGCCCCAATATCCCAGTCACATGTATTTACTATTTCAAAATCCAGTCCGATGCGCTCCAGCGCTTTTGCCTGCGCACCAATTCCACTGAATGCCTCTATCACTTTAAACATTATTTACCACGCTGTATAATCCAGCCCTTCCAGATCGATCGTATATTCTATATGCGTTATAGCATTCGGATACTTATTTCCTTTAAATGATTCCTGTACAATTTTGGGGAAATCATCGTCTACTTCATACTTACGTTTTTCCAGTGGTTTATATTTTTTATTACGTATATTTGCTCCTTTTTCAAATCCCTGTCTCTCAAGTTCTATTTCCAGCTTCCCTTCGTCATATCCA
This sequence comes from Eubacterium sp., assembly GCA_017459675.1. Taxonomy (GTDB): domain Bacteria; phylum Bacillota; class Clostridia; order Lachnospirales; family Lachnospiraceae; genus CADBRN01. The sequence goes on along the minus strand of JAFUCM010000058.1, from coordinate 7,496 downwards.
TCTGCGACCAGCTTTTTCTTCATTTCGTTTATCGACACGCCTTCCAGGGATTCCTCAAGACGGCAGAAATAAATATAGAGCCGCTTAAAATGTGCCAATTGATGCTGACCTGAAATCGTGATGGATGCACCATATCGTTTAACTGTCGATTTAACTTCACAGCTTTCTTCAGCAGACTCAATATCATGGCTCCCCATTCTGGCCGCAGTCCATTCTGTCGATTTATCTTCTCTGTATTTGTGAGCAAGAACCATCATTTCAGCAATCACATTGTAAACCCGCAAATCCCTGTCTGTATTGCCCATTAGTTCTTTCCATTTTGTCCACCAGACATACGGGTCCGCAAGAATCATTTTTCGGTTACTGCCACTATCTCCGGGCTCAACAAATTCTGCACAGACAGATGCAAATTCATACCTGAACTCTTCAAACGCAGATCTGAGGATCAGATAGTTTTTCATTTCTCCATTAATTGAAATCAATCCTGTATGAAGCTTAATGTTGTTAAACTTCTCCGAAACTTCTTTATCATCTTCAACTTCAATGGCAACCCCGTACCCATCCGGAATCCGTATCACATAAGCCGGATACTCGGCCGGAAGATTTTCGATTTTACGTGCACCGGGCATTGGAAGAGAAGCAAAATACTCTCTGATTTCATTAATTACTGTCATTTTAAATTCTCCTTAAATGCTTCCGCCACACTGTTGGCAACAGCAAGTGATAGTAAAGGCGGAACTGCATTCCCAATTTGTTCAAATGCATCGCTCATAGAACAGTCAAAAAAGAAATCATCAGGAAATGACTGTATCCGTGCAGCCTCTCTGACAGAAATTCCTCTCGGCTCAACAGGATGAATATGTGAATAGGTATCTTTAGACAGATGTGCTACCAGTGTATGAGAAGGACGGTTCTCACTGAGTTTTACCCATTTTCTTTCAAACTTATCTCTATCATATACCGGCACCATTTTCTTTCTCAGTTTTATATATTCAGGACTTCCCGGTTTATATCCAACTACCTTTGCTTCAGTCTCAAACAGATCATCTGCAATCTTTGAGGCGTTAATATAATTATCGCCCTGTTTCATCTTTTCAAATATTGGAAAATCTCGTCTGGTATTACGAAATGCATTTGCAGATGAACAAAGGCTTTCCATTCCATACCAGTTTCTCATTTTACGCTGGTACGCATTCTGCGGCCCGCATTTGTAATCCAGTTCCTCATTCAATTTTACAAGTCTGTATTTTGAATCAGACGATGGGAAAAGTACTGGCAGATCTGAGAATGCCTCTCCAACTGTAACCCAGGGGCTAACTGCATCCTGTGTCGAATTTGGTATTATGAAATGCTTAAGCTTTGAGAATGAATTTAGTCTCTTCTGATTTGCCGGCTGATATCCTTCCTCAGAGAAATGTGTAGGAACAGGTAATTTGATTTCTATACCCAAATCACTTCTGACTCCCATAACAAAAACACGTTCTCTGATTTGTGGAACCCCGAAATCTGCAGCATTCAGTATCGTCCAGCACGCATTAAACCCGTGTTCTTCCAGCGATTCACAGACAACTTCCGGAATATTTGTCCCTCCAAAATTTGTTGATTCCGGAACATTTTCCATAACAACCGCACTGGCATTTAGCTCATACACAAACCTCAGGAAATCCTGATATAGATATCCTCTCGAATCCCGGGTAATTATACGGTCTTCTCCCAGCGACCTCAGCTTTGCTCTTCCGGCTATGGAATATGCCTGACATGGAGGCCCGCCTATAACAATGCAATTCTCATTTTCTGTCTTCTCCCTGAACACCTGCGGATCGATATCTCTGATATCTCCACAAATATGTGTCTGACTCCGTCCATAACGATAATCAAGGTTATATGTAATTGTCTGACAGGCCGCTTGCATCAATTCAATACCGGCTACAATGTCAAACCCCGCCTTCTCAAAACCCAGTGTCAGGCCTCCGCATCCGGAAAATAAATCTATTATCTTAGGTAACATCAAAATCCACTCCGGCATCTGCAAACAGTTCGCGTGCATATCCTGCTTCACCATCAATGCAAAGTGCAGGTTCAACGACCGTCATTTTTGCAGTGTTCAGCTTCATAACCACACGAAACAAATCATCACTTTTTCCAGCTCTGTTCCTGGAAAATCTTTTTACGGTATCCTCCGGAACCTGACCATAATATTTGATAATTTGTCTGTATGCTTCAATACAAGCTCCTTTTCGACCATTTCTTTCTTCAAAATTTAAAATAGTATCCGTCGTAAAGAACTCTGTCTCCAGCAATTTCTTTGTTGAATCATAGTCCCCCTGCCATGACAAATGCACAAACCACCAGATTGACCGAAGCCATATACGTGTTGGCTTACTCCAGAAATGATCAGCATTGTCCTTCCCCCATCGTTGTGCTACAACATCAGGAACAACTTTCACGGATAAATATCTCCAGAATCCATCATCAGCAGCTACTCGCAGTGAGAAGCCCGGTATATTCCAGAAGTATTTATACAGTTCAAGTCCCAGGTGTGAATCGATATAATACTTTGAGTCATCACCTCCTGCGACATCACTGCGCAGTTTTCTGTTCATCTCCTGAATATCATTTCTGACTGTATCATATTTCTTGTCGATGAGTGGAAGAGCAGGATAAGATTCAATCCATTCTTCCATTGCCTTTTGAGCTTCTCCTCTGTTCAGCACATTAAAATCCATACCTGCTTACATCCTTTGATCAAAGTATTTCCGCGCACACAATGAAACCGATTCAGGTGTTGACAGATCCCATTCAAGAGCATCTGCAAAATAGAATATAGCCTGCCCAACGCTTCCATTTTCCAGTGTATCATTGCTTATAACCTGATCCCAGTATTCTGACTGCAACCTTACTTTTTCTATAATAATTGATACCGCGGCAGCCATGATCTCTGCAAGCAACTGTTTATTATATGTAGGCTGACTGCGATCAATATATTTATAGTTTTTATGCGCAGTATTCAGGTTAATCGAAGTACACTCAGAAAATGAGTCCTGTGTCGGGTCTCCCCAGTCACATTGAACATACCACAACGGCTGGCCAGGAAGCGCAACCTCAAATACCGGAAATACAGAGCCTTTACCATCAAGTTTAATTATATAACTTTCCAGTTCTCCTAATATTAACCCGCTTTTATTCGCCAGGTGCTTTTCGTTTTCAGAAGGATTTCCGGCAGATGCCAGATAAATCACTGTGGTAAATTCAACCTGACCTCGAAGCTGGGCTCTTCCAAATAATTTTTCAGCAACAGCTTCCATCATCTGGTCTTCAACAGTAAATGTTCCAACCGGAATAACGCCCCTTTGTTTTGAATCCGGAGATGTCCATATGATTGCCATTCCTAATTTAGCATCATGACAGACAATTCCTCCTTCTCCAAACAGAGATCCAAATGTTCTTAACAAATACTTTCGCCGGAATCCCAGATTATTCTTTTCCTGATCCCACATTCCCTCTTCATCCCGGATAATATTAACAGAAGAATACGCTTCAACCGGCTCGTCAACCAGTTCATATTCATTATCTTCCAAATCTGTATAATAAAAGGAGAATCTGGTTTTCTGAAAACGAATTTTCTTTTTTAAATCTTCAGTGAGCGACGGAAACAATAGTATGTCGTTAGCCATCGACTCCCTCCTTTTCAAAAGTAAATACAGGCTTCACATCTTTCCTGTATACATCCAGAGTCAGCATAAATCGAAAACTTGCAGAATGCCCCTCTTCAAACAAGGCCTGAATACCTTTACAGGTTCCGCTTTTGGTAATCATTTTTCTAAAACGAATACCTTGTATCGATATTTCGCTCTCATTACTTTGGATCGTTTCAGACATGTTTAGCATTTGCCCGTCCAGAGAATTCAGATCTATCCTGCAGTCCCTTATAGCAAACGGCACCGAAAGGTTCATCTTGTCTTCCCACTCGTTTATCGTCATTCGTTTTGCTTCTGAATCAACCTGTAATTCAAACTTCGCCTGGGTTATCTTCTTCCTGGTACTTTCCAGAACCAGAGGAACCAGAATTGAATTCGAAAGATATTTTATTCTGGCAGAATCGACCCGAAAAACAATCCCTTTCTTTATAGCCGGCGGAGGATTCTCTCCACCTTTTTCTCCTGCACCCGGACTTTTTCCAAACCCATCAGGAGGCAGTAACATCTCTCCGAACAGTTTCCCAAGGCTGGATTTTGATTTTTTTTCGTTTACCTCTTCTGTTGCTGTAAATGCCTTACTGATAACTCTGTTCACACCATTCTGAATCTTGGTAATGATACGTGGATTGTATGTCCCTTCACTCCAGTCACTCCACGATGTGTGATCAGCCATCTCACATTTTCTTACATATTCCTCAAGGCTCCTGTCTGTCGGACTGTTTTTCATCCGGTTCCAGGAATTCAATACGTAAACCCCTATAATATATTCGTTTTTGGATGTTGCAGAAATATTGGATGCCCATGGACCCACATTCTCATAAGCAACAATCATCGCGGGGCTTCGGGTGTAGCAGATCGTCGGCTTATTTATATCCTCATCTCTGATCTCACAATTATAATACATATACGGTTCCGGTTTGTTTAATGGTGCTCCCATACCCATTATTTCTCTCGGAACTTTCGTATACGCAACAACGCCGGATGTTGTTTCATTTAAATATTTATTTATTTTGATTGGATCTACCCGCACTTCAAGTTCAGTACCCGAAAGATAATCTTCTTCCTGGATATAATTGGCCCTGTTATACAACGACTGAATAACTCTGAAAGCGGGCTCCATCGAATCCATTGCAAGTCCATTTCCATTAATTATCAGACGAAGAAACGCGCCATTCGTATAATGGATATTATTTAACCGTGGTGCATACCATCTCTGGGCTGCAATAGAAACATACGATTCAAGATCGTTGCACCAGTAAGGAACCACTTCCTGTCCCTTACCGTCCAGATATTCTATCTGGTTATTTGACAAGAGCATATTCTGGTCAATATAAGGTATTATAATCGTAGTTCCGGTATCTTCATCTGTATATGGATCTATTCCAAAAATGCGCAGAAAACTGTCAATATAGTTTTCATCAGTAACCGGCTGTGTCAGGTTTTCCCCGGTTTTTTCTCCCCACCATGCAATCCCGCGGCTGGATTGTTCCTGGTATACCGGTACCATTGCATTTTCTGCTGTCTCATCTTCCACATACGAGGCAGCCAGTCTGGACGCATATCCACTTCCGTTTTTGATTCTGGAATAATAAATCACCAGACCGATACCAATTCTAAAGTATACCGTTTTCCCCAGTCCCCAGGAACCACCTGCTCCTTCTGCTTCCTGTGGTTTGCATATTTCATAGATCAGTTTCAGCAAATTTCCGTAATTTCCGTCTTTTACTTTCTTGTAATCCAATTCTCCGGTCAGGCCGACTGTCTTTGAATCTCTGACAGCAATGTATCTGTATGACGAATCACGGAAACGTTTTTGCAGAGAGTCTGTAATCCCTTCAAATTCTCTGCTCAATCGGTTACTGTCAAACTCACCTGTAAGATAATTTACTTCTACATACTTCGTATTTCCCATCCGGGCGTCGAGACTGTTCTGGATAGATTCTCTTACGAACAGGTCCAAAACCGGCATATCATTATTCTGGATAAGCTTCAGCAAGGAACTGCCGGTCTGTGTCATTCTTCCGGGTTCTGCTATTTCAATATTCATCAGTTCCCTCCATATCAGCATCTCCATCAAACAGATCATTTTTCATCTTAATTGAAATCTTTGATGTATAACTGGTATTAATTTTTCCTCCCGGAATATAAAGGCATATGCCTATCAGGTCTTCAGGTGCATTCAGATCGATTCTCGTTGATGCCTGTCTGCCGGCAACTTTTGAATCTTTATCTATACAATAAATAATCATCTGCGGAGTGGTTTCAAGCCCGGACATATCTCTATATGCCATTGCCGCTTTGCTCTCTCCGCTCGTGATATACTGAATCAGTTTTGCCTTGATATCCTCGTTTTTAACAGCATCTATATCCATATCTGCCAGCATATCTCTCGGGTCTCTAAGCACTCCTATATTCAGCACAGAATTATCATCTTCCTGCTCTGGATTCACCCTTCTTCCGGTACGTTTAACTTTATTAATGATCAGATTATCGGATATTTTCCAGGTTCCATTTGCCGCATCTTTTTTGCCGGCTGCTATTATATTCCAGTCTCCCAGCTTTCCTGCACCTGTCACCTTTTCAATCCAGTCCAATAATGGTTTTGTATCATTGAAAACTTTTAATCTTTCCTGAAATTTAAACTGCTCCAGGAAAGACCGCACCTCAGAAAACGGGATTCCCCTCCAGACATGCGCATTCTTTCTCAGACCATATTTATCTTCATCGCTCCATTCATTTCCCAGATTATTCAGGAATAACTCTGTGCATTTTTTATTGTCAGAGAGTATCTCCCTGTCATTATCAAACAGATAGGTCTGATTAGAAGCACCACTGTAATCCATCTCCGATGCCGTAGCTGCCTGCATCTTGTTTTTAGCCGTGATTCTGATAAAACTTACCTTTGGAGAGTTTTTTACTTTTGGTCCATATTCCGATGGGCTTCTTCCATTGATATCCATGTACTGAATTTCATCGCGAAGTTCCTGATCAAGAGCTGAAAGAAAAACAAACTGTGCTTTTGTCTTTTCCGTCATCCAGAGTCTGGGAAGTAATTCATATTTTTTCCGATATCCAAACCATCTTCCCATCTGCATCAGCGTATCGGCCTGCCCAACGGAACGAATAAAAAATGTACTCATCAGGCCTTCCAGCGTTAATCCTCTGGAAAGAGTGGCACCACCAACCACAATGAAAGCAGGCGCCGGTTCCGGCATCTTTGTTGCTTCCGGATAAGCAAGCCTGACATGCATGCCATCACTGCTGATTCCATTGTTTGTGCAGTTGTCTATACACAGGTGAATCCCTTCATGATATGTAAGGTCTCCGTCATCTCCCAGCGGTATGTGTGAAATACCGGCGTCTAATATCACCTGTATCTGGTCAGCTATTTCTGTAAATGTCGGATAATTATTTATTTCCGAGTCTGCTCTGTCATAGCCAGGATACTGCTCCCGGAATTTTTCCAGTGTAAAAGCTTTGATTTCCCGATCCCATACCTCTTTTGTACGCTCCAGGATAACAGTATCATCTGTTTCTTCAAGCCAGTTACTGATCACATTTGCTATCATGCGGTGATGCATGGTTTTCTGGCTTGTATGAACAAGCATGCTTACCGGCTTCTTATAACCCCATATTCGCATGCACGCTACACCGCACAGAAACCAGCAAACTGCATCAATAAGAGAATAAGGCGCATCAGAGTCTATCGCACCATCATGTATTTCCTTAATCGTTTCCAGTTCTGTTTTAGATATTGTCCTTACAATATCCATGCCTTCAAACTATGTTTCTTCATTT